>NZ_SSDN01000007.1:0-267 GCF_004794355.1 Microbacterium sp. K36
GAGAAGCTGGACTACACGCCGGGCACGTTCACCGTGGAGCGTCACATCCGCGGCAAATGGGTGTGCGATCAGTGTGAGACGCTGGTGCAGACGCCGGTGCCACCCCACGTCATCGACAAAGGCATCCCGACGGCCGGACTGCTGGCACATACGCTGGTGTCCAAGTTCGGCGACCACCTTCCCCTGTATCGGCAGGAGCGCATCTATGCGCGCGCCGGTCTGGCCATCCCGCAATCGACACTGGGCGCGTGGGTGGGCATCTGTGGC
>NZ_SSDN01000008.1:0-7472 GCF_004794355.1 Microbacterium sp. K36
GCGACGACCTGGGTGCCGCTCGCGGTGCCGTCCTCGCCCGAGGTGCTCGACCCGGTCGCCGGGGCAGGCGCCGGTGCTGCGGCGCTCTCTCCCTCGGCGGCCGACTCGGAGTCACCGAGCAGCGAGATGGCGTTGTCAGACACGGTCACCGGGGCGTTGACCGCCACGAGAGCCTGGGTGCCCGAGAGCACACCATCCAGGCCGTCCGTGTCGAGGGAAAGCACCCCGGCCGCGTCAGGGGCCTGGGGAGCCGCGCTCTGGGGAGGAGCGGCGGCCGGGGTGCTGGTCGTGGAGTCTTCGGTGAGACTGATGGCGTTGTCCGTCACCGTGACCGGAAGGTTCACGGTCACCACGGCTTGGGTGCCGGATACCGTGCCCTCCGCGCCGCTCGTCTGCGGAGCGGGGGCGGGAGCCGGGGCGGGAGCGGGAGCCGGTGCCGGAGCAGGGGCCGGGGCAGGCGCCGTGGATGCCGCGTCGCCGAGCACGGAGATCGCGTTGTCGACGACCGTGATCGGGGCGGTGATGGGCGCTACGGCCTGGGTGCCGGAGAGCAAGCCGTCGTCTCCGGATGTCTCGGCCGCATTGGCGGCCGTCGCGCCGAGCAGGGTGATCCCGCCGGCGATGAGCGTGCCCCAGAGGACGCGCTTCGCGTAGGTACGCATGATGGTTCTCCTGACGTGACTGGTCTGTCTGATGGGATGCACGCGAGGAAGTGCGCGCGCAGCACGGCATCTGTCATCCGGGTGGGATGACGCGACAATCCGTCAGTCGGGAGAGACGTCGGTGTCGGCGACGGGGGCGCCCGGAAGGGCGTCGTCCCGTGCGCCGGCTGCCCGCTCCCAGGCACGGAGCGGGGTGGCGCCGATCTCGCTGAGGCGAGCGGGGGCGCTGGTGGAACCTCCGGCCGAGGTGGCGGAGGACGAGGCGGGGGCGGCCGGAGCGGCCGGAGGAGCACCGAGCGGCACCGGAGCGGTGTCACCGGCGCCGGCGTCCGAGGAGTCGGGCGCGGAGACCGGGCCTGCAAAGGAAGCCACGGTACGGACCGCAGAGTGCTGGCCCGTGCTCGGGGAGGCCGATGGTGCGGGCGCAGGCTCCGGAAGCGCGGCGATCTCGTCGCGCGCCGTGGTCGCACCCGCGGGGACGGAGCCCTCCGGGATCTGCGGTGCGGCCGGCTCGTGTGGCGTGAGCACCTCGACGACCGGCGGAACGGTCTCTTCGACGACGCCGCCGATCAGGCCGGTCGTGCCGTCGACGACGCCGACGACGTTCTCGACCAGGTCGATGGCGCCGGAGTCGACGACGATCCCTCCGACCAGCGGAAGGCCGCCGACGAGGTCGAGCACGGGCGCCGTGATCTGTGAGACCGGTGCAGAGCCGAGCACGTCGGTCACGGGCTCGACGACCGTCTCGGTGGTCTCGGCGACCGCCTCGAGCACCGGGGCCGCGGTGTCTCCGACGACGGGGACCTGTGTCACCGTCTCGGTCACCGTCTCGACGACGGCGGGAGCGGCCTCCTGCACGGGAGCGACGGTATGGGTCACGACCGGAGCCACGACCTCGTGCACCACAGGCGCGACGACCTCCTGGACCACCGGCGTCGCCACCTGGTTCACCACCGGAGCCACGACGTTGTTCACGACCGGCTTCGTCACGGCGGTGACGGTCTCGGACACGACAGAGGTGAGGCCGTCGAGCGGACCCTTGGGCTGCTCGTCCGCGTGTGCGGAGCCGCCGCCGGTGAGGACGGTCAGGGCTGCCCAGGCGAGCGCGCCGATTCCACCCCAGAGGACGGCGTGGGGTACGCCGCGTCGGGTGGTCCGAGCGTCCACGTCGTCCTCCCCCTCCGAAGGTCCACGGGTGTGTCGATGGGAGGCAGAATACTCGCGGACCCCCTGTCTGTCCAGGGGTGTTTACATCCGATTCTTCTCGTGTCAGATCGTGACGCGCCCGGCGGATTTCCGGCTTGACTTTCCCCAGGTTCTACACATGCCCCCTCCGAAGGGGAAACCTTCAACGCGCAATTTAAACTCGTTTTCATCCACAGGGTGGGGAAACGATAAAACCGCGTTCAGGGTAGATAAAAAAGTTCGGTGTTCACACCGTCCACCGGGTTATCCACACCTGTTCTGCACAGACACTCCGAGATTGTCCGCACGCTGTCCACATGGTTATCCACAGGCCGTGTTGCACCGTGTGAAGACCGCTCATAGCGTGGTCGAGCGACCGAATGTCGGGGGCACCTGCTTGTCTGGGGATGGCCGCCGCGCGGCCGCGGTCCCCCGCACCGGCATCCGCGGATGCGCGCGCGGGGCCCGCCTCAGAACCGTCGCATCGAAGGGAACACAGTGTCGATCGCCGACATCTCCGAGGAGCGCCTGGGAGGGCAGCGTCCGCCCGAGCGCACCCCTCCGCACGACCTCCTCGCCGAGCAGAGCGCCCTGGGCGGCATGCTCCTGTCGAAGGACGCGGTCGCCGACGTGATCGAGACGCTCAAGGGCGCCGACTTCTACATCCCCAAGCACGAGCTCATCTTCGAGGCGATCCTCTCGCTCTACTCCCACGGTGAGCCGACAGACGTCGTCGCGGTCACCGACGAGCTCATCAAGACGGGTGAGCTGAACAAGGCCGGCGGTGCCGACTACCTGCACACGCTCACGTCGATCGTCCCGACCGCGGCCAACGCCGGCTACTACGCCGGCATCGTCTCCGAGCGCGCGATCCTCCGCCGACTCGTCGACGCCGGGACGCGCATCGTCCAGCTCGGCTACGACGGCCAGGGCGACGCGACCGACATCGTCAACAACGCGCAGGCCGAGATCTACTCGGTGACCGGCTCGGAGACGGCCGAGGACTACGTGCCGCTCACCGTCGCCGTCGACGCCGCGGTCGAGGAGATCGAGGCGGCCAACGGCCGCGACGGCTCCATGACCGGCATCCCCACCGGCTTCCGGGAGCTCGACGAGCTCACCAACGGCCTGCACGGCGGGCAGATGATCGTCGTCGCGGCGCGACCCGCGATGGGAAAGTCCACGCTCGCCCTCGACTTCGCCCGTGCGGCGTCGATCGGGCACGACTTCCCCTCGATCTTCTTCTCCCTCGAGATGGGCAAGAGCGAGATCGCGATGCGTCTGCTCAGCGCCGAGGGGGCGATCCCGCTGCAGAACATGCGCAAGGGAACGCTCGACCCGCGGGACTGGACGACGGTCGCCGCCACCCGCGGCCGCATCAACGACGCCCCGCTCTACATCGACGACAGCCCGAACATGACGCTCGTCGAGATCCGGGCGAAGTGCCGACGGCTGAAGCAGCGTGCCGGTCTGCGCATGGTCATCATCGACTACCTCCAGCTCATGACGTCGGGTAAGCGCGTCGAGTCCCGTCAGCAGGAGGTCTCGGAGTTCTCCCGAAGCCTCAAGCTCATCGCGAAGGAGCTGCAGGTCCCGGTCATCGCGCTGTCGCAGCTGAACCGTGGTCCCGAGCAGCGACAGGACAAGAAGCCCGCCATCAGCGACCTGCGAGAGTCCGGATCGATCGAGCAGGACGCCGACATGGTCATCCTGCTGCACCGCGACTCGGTCTACGACAAGGACGTCCGTCCCGGCGAAGCCGACCTCATCGTGGCCAAGCACCGTAACGGTCCGACCGCGACAATCACGGTCGCCTTCCAGGGGCACTACTCCCGGTTCGCCGATATGGCGCCGGGCGGCGACTTCAACTGACCCCCGGCGTCAGCGTCCCGTGTCGGACGCCGACTCCTCGCGGAGGCTGAGCCGGACGTGGCAGGAGTGCGCGCTCGTGAACGGGATCACGCGTTCGATCTCCACGGGGCCGCCCGCCCTCGCCAGCACCGACTTCATGAGCTCCTCGTGCACCCGGCAGACCACGGTCTGGTCATCCGTCAGCAGCGTGTGGAAGCGGCAGGGGGAGAGGTCGACCGTCATCGCCTTCTCGTCGATGTCGGGCTGCAGGCCCACGTCGTCGAGGTGGTGGAACAGCGCGTCGAGCTGATGCGTCGCGGCCTCCGGGAGCCCGGATCGCGTCGCCGGGAGCACCGCGCGCATGAGGTCGCCGTGTCGGATCGCTTCCTGGACCCGCCGTTCCTCGATCTCGTTCGGATCGCTGGGCAGCACGGGGGAGAAGCGCAGCCGCGGTCTTCCGCGCCGACCGGTGTGCTCGACCTCCGACCGGGCGAGACCCTCACCTTCGAGCACGCGCAGGTGGTCGCGCAGCGTGTTCACGTGGAGGCCCATGCGGAGGGAGAGCTCGGCGAGGCCGATTCCCGGAGTGTCCATCAAGGCGGCGAGAACCCGGAGCCGGCTACTCTGCATGAGTCCGCGATAGGCGTCGGTAGGACGTGGCATGTTACCCATTATTCCCTGAACGCGGAGTGCGGGATCGATTTCCACGGTGACCCGCGGCCGCCGGCGTGGACAACCCGGTTAATCTGAGGCCATGACGGGTGGACGCACGGTGACGGCGCTGCGCCTGCTGCTGCCGGCTTTCCTGCTCGGGGCGATCGTCGCGATCTCGTTCCTGGAGGCGCCGCTGAAGTTCCTGGCTCCGGGGATCACGATCCCGCTGGGACTCGGCATCGGTCGCCTCGTGTTCACCGCCCTCAACGTCCTCGCGGGAGCGGTGCTCCTCGTGCTGACGGCGGTCAGCATCCGCGCCAGGGTCGGACGTCCCTCGGCGCTGCTGCTCGGCGGGCTGTGGCTGGTGTTCCTCGTCGAGGTCGTCGTCATCCGCCCAATCCTCAACCGGCGCAGCGACCTCGTCATCGCAGGGCGGGAGGCTCCGGGAACGGATGGCGCGCACTACGCCTACATCGTCGCGGACGTGACGATGGTCGTGCTGCTCGTGGTGTTCCTCGTGGTCACGGTGCGGGCGATGCTGCCGCCGCGAGCGTCCTCGCCGGCGACCGACGTCTAGGACGCGTCGGACGCAGCGGATTCCAGCAGTCGACGGGCGCTGTCCCGAGCGGTCGCGAACGGCTCTGCGAACGTCCCCATGCCGACGGTGACGATCGCGCCTTCATAGAGCAGCATGAGCGTCTCGGCGAGCCGGTCCGGGTCGTGGAACCCGGCCTCGCTGCAGAGTTCTGCGAAGACCGCGAGTAGCCACTCCTTCTCGCGGCGGGCCTCGGCGAGCACCAGCGGGGCGTCCCCGGGGCCGTCGATCTCGGCCCGCGCGTTGATGGCGCTGCATCCCTTGGTGCTGTGGTCCGGCACCCAGGAGATGGCCGCGTCGAAGATCGCGAGCACGCGGGCGGGCCCCGCCTCCGGGGCTCGTGCGAGGTGGGCGGCGACGTGCGCGCGCCAGCGGGCGTCCCGGTGCTGGAGGTACGAGACGACGAGCGCTTCCTTCGAGCCGAAGCGGTCGTAGAGCGTCTTCTTCGTCACCCCGGCGGCGGCGGCGATGGTGTCGACTCCGACGGCGTGGATGCCGCGTTCGTAGAAGAGGTCGGAGGCGGCGTCGAGCACGCGGCGCGCCCCGGGGGTCAGCGGCGGGAGCTCCGGCACGGTTGTCGACATGCGGCGAGTATACCAAGCTGTATAGTGACGGGATGAGTAAACAGATCGGTATACTCTCTCGGGTCATCACCGTGGGTGCGGCGGTGGCCTTCGTCCTCACGTGGAGCTCGGGATTCCTCATCCCCGCGGTCGCCACCGCGGACGTCGACCCCCTGACGCTCCTGGTCTGGCGATTCACGCCGCTCGCCGTCCTGCTCGTCGTCCTGGCCGCGATCTCCGGAGCGACGAAGGGGATGACCGCACGGGAACTCGGCATCCAGGCGATCATCGGCGCGCTCGCCCAGTTCGGATACTGCGCCGCCGTGTACGCCGCCGTCGCGACGGGGATCGCCACCGGCACCGTCGCGCTGATCGACGCGGTCCAGCCGTTGCTCGTCGCCGTGCTGGTCGGGCCGGTGCTGGGCCTTCGTGTGCGCGGCGCCCAGGTGGCGGGACTGGTGATCGGGGCGGTGGGGGTGCTGCTCGTCGTGCAGTCCCAGTTCGGTGCCGGTTCCGCGCCGCTCGTCGCGTACCTGATTCCGGCGGCGGCGATGGTCTGCCTCGTGATCGGCACGCTGGTGCAGCGGCGGACGGCCGTGCGCGCGGGGGTGCTGCTGACCCTGACCATCCACGTGAGCGTGACCGCCGTGCTGCTCCTCGTCATCGGCGCGCTGGCCGGGGCACTCGTTCCGCCGGAGCGACCCTCGTTCTGGATCGCGGTGGTCCTGACCGCCGTCTTCCCCACGCTCGGCGCCTATGGTCTGTACTGGTGGCTGCTGCGCCGGGTCGGCATCACCGCACTGCAGGCGCTGCTCTTCCTCGTCGCCCCGGCGACCGCGATCGGCGGGGCGCTGCTGCTCGGTGAACCCCTCACGGCGATCACGCTCGGCGGGTTCGCGCTGTGCGCCGCCGGCGTGACCATGGTGCTCGTGAGCGAGGCGCGGAACCGCGGCCCGGAGGTGGCGGAAGGCTCCGAGACGCCGGGTCAGGGCCGGACGCGGACCGCCCGGCCCTCGAAGGTCACCACATCGCCGTCGCGGAGCTGACGCCCGCGGCGCCGGTCCACCTCGCCGTTCACGGTGACGTAGCCGTCGATGATGACCTCTTTCGCGTCGCCGCCCGAATCGAGCAGTCCCGCGAACTTGAGGAACTGCCCGAGGCGGATGACCTCGCCGCCGATGGAGACCTCGTCGATCGGATCGGAGTTCGTCATCCTTGCATGCTAGCCGTCAGGGCCGCGGTCACTCGTCGACGTCGGTGCCGACGACCGCGAACGAGGCGTCGAAGGAGATGTCGATCGAGCGGTTGTCCGTCGTGAGGACGGAGGCGTCGTAGGGGCTCACGTCGTCGGAGTCCACATCGAGGTCGGTGATCATCCCCTCGGCCTCCGCGAGGGCGGCGTCGACGAGCGTGCGGATGGTCTCCTCGTCGAGCGTGAGCGTCGGTCCCTTGTCGTCGTCGTCCGCGGCGTCGGTCGACACCACGGTCGCGGTGAGGTCGTCGTCCACGCGCACCTCGGTCTCGTCCCCGGCGGACGTGGTCAGCTGCACTTCCCACGTTCCGTCGCGCTTCGCGTCGATCGAGGTGACCTCGCCCTCGGCGGCGTCCTGGGCGGCGGCGGCGATCGCGAGAAGCTCGTCGACGTCGTCCGTGCCGATGCCGGTCACCGGGCCGCGGTCGCCCCGGTCTCCGCTCGGGCGGGCATCCTCGTCGCCGCGGTGGTCTCCGCGCGGGCCGTGGTCGCCCTCGTGTCGGGGGCCCTCCATCGCGGGGCGGTCGTCGTCGTCGCCGAACTCGTCGCCGATCGCGGCACCCACCGCGACGCCTCCACCGGCGAGGAGTACCGCGGCCGCGATCCCGCCGCCGATCAGGAGCGCGCGCTTACGTCCGGGCGTGGCGGGGGTCGCGAACATCGTCTTCTCGTCTTCGGCGAACGCGATCGCGAGTGCGGCATCGAGCTCC
>NZ_SSDN01000009.1:0-14642 GCF_004794355.1 Microbacterium sp. K36
CACGAGCATGCAGGCCCAGACGGGGCGGGTCTCGCCCGACCCTTTCGAGCCGGTGGACCTGCGCGTGGTCGTCGAGGAGTCGGCCGCCTCGTTCGCGCCGCTGATGGGCGCCGCGCGGCAGGAGCTCGTGCTCGACGGCGCCGACCGCATGGTGATCACGGGAGACGCGTTCCGACTGCGGCAGGTGCTGGACAACCTCCTGGGCAACGCCGTCAAGTACACGCCAGGGGGCGGGCGCATCACCGTGCGGCTGGCGGAGTCGGACGTGCACGCCGAGGTCACGGTCGCCGACACGGGGATCGGCATCGCCGAGGAGGAGCTGCCGCGGCTGTTCGAACCCTACTTCCGGGCCGACAGCGCCGTGCGCGGCGGCATCGCGGGCACCGGACTCGGCATGGGCATCGCGCGGGACATCGTGATCGCGCACGGCGGCGTCATCCTCGTGGCGAGCGAGGTGGACGTCGGCACCACCGTCACCGTCCGCTTTCCCCGACGAACGAAAGAGGTCTCCGCATGACACCGCTCGTGCCCGTCAGCGTCGACGTCACCACGAGCATGGTGGCGGTGGTGACCGTGCTCACCGCGATCGTCGTCGGTCTCGCCACCCTGGCCCGGCCGAGCAGGGCGACCATCGTGTGGGGCGTCGCCTTCGGCATCGGGATGCTCGGCGCCTACCTGTGGTTGGCGGGGCACCACACGGGCAGCCCCGTGCTGCGCGCGGCCGCCTCTGCGATCGTCGTCTCCTTCGTGCCGCTCGTATGGATCGGCGTGCGGATGCACTTCGGACGGTCAGCGCCCTGGACGCCGGTCGTCCTCGCGCTCGTCGGGGTGCCCACCGCGCTGATCCTCACCGCGGGCACCCGCTGGTATCTGCCGGTCTTCCACGTCGTCTTCCTGGCGATGGCGGTCTTCGCCGGTCTGCTCGCCTGGGAGCTGCTCCGAGGACAGCCGGCGTCGCGGGACGTCGTGCTGCCGCTCGCGCTCGCCGCGTGCGGCTTCGTCGTGGTCGCCATCGTCAGTGCCGGGTCCGCCCTCGTCTCCGGAGGCGTGAGCACGGAGGAGCAGCTCAGTGCGCTCCGCGGAGTGAACGCCCTGGGGACGATCGTCGTGAGCACGTGCGCGGCGTTCACCCTCGTGCTCCTCGTGCGGGTGGAGGGCCCGGCGCCGGGGGCCGACGGTGCCGCGGACCGTGCCAGGGAGCGCCTGCGCAAGGCGGCAGCGCAGAAGGACCCCGCCTGGTCGATCCTCGACATCCGCCTGGACGACCCCACCGATCTCCGTGAGGCGTCGAGCAGCGCGGACTTCCGTCGCATCGCCGACCGGTTCCACGCGGGCATCTGCGATGCGCTGCCGGCGACGGCCGATGCGGAAAGGGTCGCCGACGACCGTGCGATCGTCATCATCCACGGCAGCGACGAGGCGGTGCGGTTCCACCTGCGGGCGATCCTGACGTCGGTGTCGATCATCGACCTGGACGCGCCGGCGACCGGCATCCGCTCCTCCGCGAGCATCGGCTGGGCGACGGCGTCCGTCGCTGGGTACGACTACGGCACCCTCGTCGCAGCGGCGGCCTCTGCCGCGGATCGGGCGCGCGACGCTGGCGGCGATCAATGGAAGCGGGCACAGGAGTCGGACCTGACCGCCGTCTGAGCTCGCGTTCCGGCGTCAGCCGAACAGCCTCTTCACCGTGTCGAGGTGCTCGCGGGTCAGAGCGCCGGCTGTCCGGGGGTCGCGCGCGGCGATCGCATCGCCGATACGCGCGTGCGCGTCCTGGTCGGCGGCGTCGCCGTGATGCCCGCGGATGCGCAGCATGTCGATCATGGCCTGCAGCGAGCGTGGAGCGAAGCCGTCGAAAAGTTCTCGCAGCACGGGATTGCCGGAGGCGACGACGACGGCACGGTGGAACGCCATGTCCGCCTCGACGTGCGCGCGGATGTCCGTGCGCCGACGGTCGCGTTCGGCGAGCGTGCGCGTCAGCTCGTCGAGGTCGGCCGGGGTCCGGCGCTCCGCAGCGAGCACCGCGGCCTCAACCTCGATCGCGGTGCGGGCCTCGAGGACCGCGATGATGTCGGCGCGGTCGAGGACGGCATCCCAGGTCGGGGCGGGCTCGACGGCCGTGACGAAGACGCCCGCGCCCTGGCGGGTGGCGAGCACGCCGCGCCCGGCCAGGATGCGGATCGCCTCGCGGGCCGTCGAGCGACCCACGCCGAGTTGCGGAGCGAGTGTGGTCTCGCCGGGCAGCTTCCCGCCGATCGTCCATTCGCCGGCTCCGATCCGGGCCAGGAGCAGCTCGGCGGCCTGTTCGGCGAGGGACTCGCGGCGCACGGTCGTCATGGGTTCATTCTCGCAGGTGAATCAACTGCTCTGCTTGTCTGAGGAGTTGTGCTAGGTTTCCCCTATGCGCACATGCGGGTTCCTCCTCCTTCGCCGCCACGACGGGGTCTGATCAGACCGGCTCCCCGTCGTGGAGCCGCAGCACGCGCCGGTCGCCTTCCCCGCGATCCGAACAGGAACCAGACCATGACCCCGTCCCGCGCTTTCCCGACCCTCTCCACGCCCTCTGGCGCCGTCCCCGACGACGCTCCGCACTGGAACACGCAGCGGCCTTCGCAGATGCCCTCGCATCGCTATCGCGACGTGTACTCCCGCGTCGCCGTACCGGTGCAGACGCGAACCTGGCCGAGCGCACGACTGACGCAGGCACCCCTCTGGGTCCCGGTGGATCTCCGCGACGGGAACCAGGCGTTGGCGGAGCCGATGGACCCGAGCCGCAAGCGGCGGTTCTTCGAGCTCATGGTCGCGATGGGCTACAAGGAGATCGAGGTCGGATATCCCTCGGCCTCCCAGACGGACTACGACTTCGTCCGGCTCCTCGCCGAGACCGATCTCGCTCCGGCCGACGTGACGATCGTGGTGTTCACGCCTGCGCGGCGTGACTTGATCGAGCGGACCGTCGAGTCCGTGCGAGGCATCCGGAACCCCGTCGTCATCCACATGTACACCGCCACGGCGCCGACGTGGCGCGATGTCGTCCTCGGCAAGGACAGGGAGGGGCTGAGGGCGCTGATCCTCGCCGGCGGCCAGGACGTGCTCCGCTTCGCGGGAGACCTCGACAACGTCCGCTTCGAGTTCTCCCCCGAGGTGTTCACCCTCACCGAGCCCGACTTCGTCCTCGACGTGTGCGGGGCGATGACGACCCTGTGGGACGCGACACCCGAGCGTCCCGTGATCCTGAACCTGCCCGCGACCGTGGAAGTCGCGACCCCGAACGTCTACGCGGACCAGATCGAGTACATGCACCGCAACCTCGGGCGTCGCGACGGGGTCATCCTCTCCGTGCATCCGCACAACGACCGCGGTACCGGCGTCGCCTGCGCGGAACTCGCCGTCCTCGCCGGCGCGCAGCGGGTCGAGGGGTGCCTCTTCGGCAACGGGGAGCGCACCGGCAACGTCGACCTCGTGACCCTCGCCCTCAACCTCCACGCGCAGGGCGTCGATCCGATGATCGACTTCTCCGACATCGACGAGATCCGCCGGACCGTCGCGCACTGCAACGGCATCGACATCCATGCGCGGCACCCGTATGCCGGCGACCTCGTGCACACCGCCTTCTCGGGCACGCATCAGGACGCCATCCGGAAGGGATTCGCGGAGCATCGCGCCCGTGCCGCGGAGGAGGGCCGCCCCGAGGACGACATCGAATGGCGCGTGCCGTATCTGCCCATCGACCCGGCGGACATCGGCCGCAGCTACGACGCCGTCATCCGCGTCAACTCGCAGTCCGGGAAGGGCGGCATCGCGTACCTGCTGGAAGACGCCTATGGGATCGAGCTGCCGCGGCGCCTGCAGATCGACCTCGCTCGTCACGTCCAGCGGCGCACCGAGCAGACGGGACGCGAGGTCACGGCCGCGGAAGTGTGGGACATCTTCGACGCCGCCTACCTCGCGAGCGCGGACACCAGACCGGCGAGGCTGCGGGCGGATGCCGACGTCGCGGGAGGATGCACGACGATCACGCTCCATGCCGACGGCGTCGAGACGCGAACCCGCCACGACGGCGTCGGTCCGGTGGAGGCGCTGGGCACGGCGCTCACGGAGATCGGCCTGCCCGTCGAGGTCCTCAGCCTGCACCAGACGAGCATCGGAACGGGCCCGGACAGCGACGCGCTCACCCTGATCGAGTACCGCGACGGCGCGCGCTCGGGATGGGCGGCCGGCCGCGACCGCTCCGTGCTGACGGCGACCCTGCACGCCGTGCGGAACGCGGCGGAGCGTCGCGCCGCGACGACGCCGGCCCGCGGGGCCTAGGGGGTCTGCTTCTCGCGCCCTCGCGCGAGTGCCGCGGTGATCGCGTCCGCGGCGCTCGCGTCGGTGTCGGCGGCGGCGGAGACGTTCTCGGCGACGACGGCCTCGATGATCTCGGTGCGCTGGATGCGGGTCTCGCGCGGGGCCTTGACGCCGATGCGCACGCTGTCGCCCTTGATGTCGAGCAGCGTGACCTCGATGTCGCCGTCGATGCGCACGCTCTCACCGATCCGCCTCGTCAACACCAGCATTCGTTCAGCCTACTGGTGCGGAGGGAGCGGCCCCCAGCGACGCGGTGGAGGAGTCGCGGACCACGCCGATCGTCTCGATCGTCAGCGATGCGGCCGTCGCCTCGGTGTAGGAGAGGACGGGGAGGCCGTCGGTCTGCGCCGACACGAGCCGCCGCACGGCCGGACGCAGCGAGGGCGCGCACACGAGCACCGGTTCGCCGCCGTCCGTCTGCGCCGCCACGGCCTGCTTCACCGACGCGATCACCGCTTCCATCCGCGGCGGGTCGAAGACGATCTGCGAGCCCTCGTCGCCGGGACGGAGGCTCTCCAGCATGGCCTGCTCCAGCAACGGGGCGATCATGACGACGCGGAGCGTGCCGTCCTCCGCGAAGCGGGAGGCGATGGCCGGTCCCAGCGCGGCGCGGGCGGCCTCGATCAGTCCCTCCGGGTCGGTCGAGACCTTGGCACGCAGCGCGAGCGCCTCGTAGATGCGGCTGAGGTCGTTGATCGGCACACGTTCGGCGAGCAGCCCCTGCAGCACGCGCTGCACCTCCGCGAGCGACAGCAGCGAGGGTGTGAGCTCCTCGACCGCGGACGGGGAGACCTGCTTCAGGGCGTCGGTGAGCTGGCGCACGTCTTCGCGGCTCAGCAGACGGGCCGCGTGCGTCTGGATCACGCTCGACAGGTGCGTGATGATGACGCTCGCCCTGTCGATCACGGTGGCCCCGGCGAACTCCGCGCTGTGCCGCATCTCCATCGGGATCCACTTGCCCTCGAGACCGAAGACCGGGTCCAGGGCGGCGGTCCCCGGCAGGCTGTCCAGTCCCTGTCCGAGAGCCAGCACCGATCCGGTCGGCGCGGTGCCCCGCCCGGTCTCGACGCCGGCGATGCGGATGACGTAGGTGGCCTGGGGGAGCTCGATGCTGTCCCTGGTGCGCACGGGCGGCGTGACCAGGCCCAGGTCGAGCGCGATGCGACGCCGCAGCGCCTTCACCCTGGCGAGGAGGTCGTCGGGGCCGCCGGTCACCAGATCCACGATGTCCGGCGCGAGGAGGATCTCCAGGGGATGCACCCGCATGCGCTCGATGAGCTCCTCCGGCTGGTCCGCGGGAACCGGAGCGGGGGCCTGCGCGGCCTCCGCCTCCTCCCGCCTGCGGGTCGCGGTGATGCGCTGGGCGATGAGCAGCAGCAGGGCGCCGATCACCAGGAAGGGGAGCATCGGCATGTGCGGGATGAGCGACATGACGATGGCCGCGGACCCCGCGATGATGAGGGCGTTGCGGGACTGGCCGAGCTGCGTCGACGCCGCCGTGCCCATCTCGGCCTCGGCGGTCGAGCGGGTGACGATCATGCCGGTCGAGACCGCCATGAGCAGGGCGGGGATCTGGGTGACGAGGCCGTCGCCGATCGTGAGCAGGCTGTAGGTGCTGACGGCCTGGTCGATCGACATGCCGTGCTGGACGAGTCCGATCGCGATGCCGCCGACGAGGTTGATGATGATGATCACGAGTCCGGCGATCGCGTCGCCCTTGACGAACTTCGACGCACCGTCCATCGCGCCGTAGAAGTCGGACTCGGCCGCGACCTCCGCTCGGCGCTCCCTGGCCTCGGTGTCGCTGATGAGGCCGGCGTTGAGATCGGCGTCGATGGCCATCTGCTTGCCGGGCATGGCGTCGAGCGTGAACCGGGCGCCCACCTCGGCCACGCGCTCGGCACCCTTGGTCACCACGACGAACTGGATGACGACGAGGATGAGGAACACGACGGCGCCGATGATGAGCGAGCCGCCCACCGCGATGGCCCCGAACGCCTCGATCACCTGCCCCGCGTACGCCTCGCCGAGGACGAGGCGCGTGGAGGCGACGTTGAGCCCCAGGCGGAACAGCGTCGCGACGAGCAGCAGCGAGGGGAACACCGAGAAGTCGAGCGGCTTCTTCACGAACATCGACGTCAGCAGGATGACCAGCGCGAACATGATGTTGAGGATGATCAGCACGTCGAGCAGGAACGGCGGCACCGGGACGACGAGCAGCATGATGATGCCGACGACGCCGATCGGCACCCCGAGCGTGGTGAGAAGCTTCTTCATACGGTCCTCCGGTAGGGGAGCGAGTGGATGCCGCGGGCGGCGCCGCGGCGCCGCAGCGCATCGACGAACACGAGCACCCGTGCCACGGCGTTGTAGAGGTCTTCGGGGATCTCCTGACCCAGCTCGCACGCGGCGTGCAGGGCGCGGGCGAGGGTGATGTCGCGGACCAGCGGGACGCCCGACTCGAGCGCCTTCTCGCGGATCCGCTCGGCGATCACACCGCTGCCCTTCGCGACGACCCGCGGGGCGGACGTGCCGGGGTCGTACTCCAGGGCGATGGCGATGTGCGTCGGGTTGACGACCACGACGTCGGAACCGGCGACCGCGGCGATCATGCGGTTGCGGCTCACCGCGAGCTGGCGCGACCGGCGCTGCTGGCGGATGAGCGGGTCGCCCTCGGAGTTCTTGTTCTCGTCGCGCACCTCGCGCTTGGTCATGCGCGTGTGCTTGCGGTTGCGCCGCATCACCACGAAGAGGTCGATCGCGGCGAGCACCAGACCCACGGCGATGGCGGTCTGCAGCAGCGCCGCGGTGCCGTCCGCTGCGGTGCCGAGGAGTCGGGAGACCGAATGCGCGCCGCTCGCCGTGAGCACGGGCATGAGCCCGGAGATGACGACCCACAGGGCGAGGGCGATCGCGGCCGTCTTCAGCAGCGCCTTCGCCCCCTCCCACAGCGCCTGCAGGCCGAACACCCGCCGCACGCCGGAGACGAGGTTGAACTGCTCGTAGCGCCCTGACAGCTTCCGCAGGTGCACGCCGCCCTGCACCACCGCGCCGAACAGCGTCACGATCGCGACCGCGGCCAGCAGGGCGCCCAGCGTGGGCAGCACCGAGGCGAGGGCCCGCCCCAGGGCGGCGAGGGCGGCTTCCGGAGAGGGCGCCTGCATGAGCCCGGCGAGGGTCACCAGCTGCTCGGTGCCGGCGGCGGTCCCCGCGGCGATGGCGGCGGGCATCATGACGGCGGCGGCGCCGATGCCGAGCCACGCCGTGAGGTCCTGGCTGCGGGAGATCCGCCCCTTCTGCCTGGCCTCCCTGAGGTGCTTCTCGGTGGCCTTCTCGCTGCGTTCGCCGCTGTCCGATCCGCTCACGGCGTCACCCCCTGCATCATGCGGAAGGCCTGGGTGGCGAGGGCGTCGACGATGCCGGGGAACGCGACGTACACGGCGCCCGCGAGCAGGAGGGTGAGGAGGATCTTGACGGGGAAGCCCATCGCGAAGGCGTTGAGCGCCGGCGCCACACGCGTGATGAGACCCAGCCCGACGTCGGCGAGGAAGAGCACGAGGACCAGCGGGCCCGCGATCTGCACGGCTGCCAGCACCATCTGGGACACCCCGTCCACGAGCAGCTCGGTCGGTCCCGCCACGCGGAAGATGCCGTCGACCGGCACCGCGTCGAAGCTGCGGGCGAGCCCGGCGAGGATGAGCTGGTAGCCGCCGGACGCGAACAGCAGCGTCAGCGCCGTGAGGTGGAACAGCCGGGTGAACTGCGCTCCGTTGACCATCGCCGCGGGATCGAAGGCCTGGGCGAGCTGGAATCCGCCGAACACGTCGATCAGGCTGCCCGCGGCCTGCACCGCGGAGAAGCACAGCAGCACGAGGAACCCGAGCAGGGCGCCGGTGAGGAGCTGGATCACGAGCGCGCCGAGGAACGCACCCGTGTCGAGGCTCTCGTACCCCGGCGCCACGGCCGCCCCCACCGCGAGCGACAGTCCGATCGAGAGCATCGCCTTCACGCGCACCGGGATCGCGCCGTACGAGAACGGCGGGGCGATCATGATGAACGCCGTGATCCGCACGGCGGCGAGCAGGGTGGCCTCCAGCCACGCGAAGTCGATCGGGATGAACACGGGCTCATCCGCTCAGCAGCGACGGGATGCGGGCGAACATCTCGTTCGTGAAGGCGATGATCTCGGCGATCATCCAGTTCCCCGCGATGAGCAGGGCGATGCCCACCGCGACGATCTTCGGCACGAACGACAGGGTCACCTCCTGCACCTGGGTGATGGACTGCAGCAACGAGATCGCGAAGCCCACCACGAGGGCCGTGATCAGCATCGGGGCGGCGAGCTTGGCGGCGATCAGCAGACCCTGCGCGCCGATGTCGAGGACGGCTTCGGGACTCATCCCACACCTCCGTAGCTCTCCAGGAGCGCTTTGATGATGAGCCCCCACCCGTCTACGAGGATGAACAGCAGGATCTTGAACGGGAGCGAGATCATGACCGGCGGGAGCATCATCATGCCCATCGACATCAGTGCCGCCGCCACGACGAGGTCGATCACGAGGAACGGCACGAAGATCACGAAGCCGATGATGAAGGCCGCCCGCAGCTCCGAGATCATGAACGCGGGGATGAGCGTGTACATCGGCACGCTCGCGGCATCCTCCGGGTTGTCCTGACCCGCCATCCTGGTCATCAGCGCGAGGTCCTCCTCGCGCGTGTAGTGCAGCATCCACTCGCGCAGCGGAGCCTGCCCGACGTCCACGGCCTGCGTGAACGTGAGCGCGCCGTCGATGTACGGCTGCACGGCGAGCGTGTTGATCTCGGTCAGCACGGGCCACATGATGAACAGCGAGAGGAACAGCGACAGGCCCGCGAGCACCTGGTTCGGCGGGATCGTCGGGAGGGACAGGGCGTTCCTGGTCATGGCGAGCACGACGAAGATCTTCGTGAACGACGTCATCATCAGCAGCAGCGCGGGGGCCACCGACAGCAGTGTGATCCCCAGGAGGGTGAGGATCGAGCCGGACGGGCCGCCGTCGATGCCGTTGATGTCGATCGTCACGCCCTCGCCGTCGTCCGGGGTGACCTCCGCGCGCGCGGCGGTGCCGGTGAGGGCGACGAGGACGACGGCGAGGAGGATCGCGACCGCGACGAGGACGAGCAGCCGCGAGGCGCGACCGCGATCGACGGCACGGGTCGCGGTCATCGTGCGCGCCGCAGGGCCTCGGCGGTCTGCCGCCAGGTGTCGGGGGAGAGGATGGAACCGCGGAGCGGGTCGTTCCGGTGCCGCACGCGGCGGCGGAGCTCCGGTGCCGGGCTGACCACCGGGGGCGTGCTCGTGACCGCGGCGGCGGCGAGGATGCGGTCGAACTCGGCGTCGTCGGCCGTGCGGGTGGCCGGCGGGCGCCCCTCTTCGGACTCGGAGGGCTCCGGCCGCAGGGGCAGCCTGTCGACCACGCTCACGCCGTGCTCGGTGACCCCGAGCACGTAACGGGCGTCATCGGTCTGCACGACCACGAGCTGCGCCTTGGGGCCGATGCCCTGCCGCCCGAGCACCGTGATCGCCTCGGCGTCGCGGCGCCGCGCCTGGGTCTTCGAGACCCGGCGCTGCAGGAACCAGAGCAGCCCGAGGACGGCGGCGAGCGACAGCCCGACCCGCAGCGCGAGCAGGAGGTCGTCCAGGGTCAGGCCTCGACGTTCTCGAGGATGCGGGTGATCCGCACCGCGTAGTCCTGGTCGACGACGACGACCTCGCCGTGCGCGATCGTGCGGCCGTTGAGCTTGACGTCGGCGGGGGCACCCGCGGAGCGATCGAGCTCCACGATGCGACCGGGCTCGAGGTCGAGCACGTCGCGGACCGCCATCCGGGTGCGCCCGATCTCGACTGTGAGCTCCATCTCGACACCGGCGATGCGGTGCAGGCGGCCGTCGGCTCCGGTCGGACGCGCCGGTCGATGCGTGATCCGGACCGCGAGCCGGCCGATGGTCCGCTCGGTGTGGTCGACGAGGTCGAAGAGCTGGGTCTGCGGGTCGGCGAACACGGCCGAGGCGTCGCCGACCGCGGCCTCGCCGAGAAGTCCGGGGCCGAGGGCGGTCGCGGCGGCCTCGAGCGCATCCAGCAGCCGGTCGGTGAGCGGACGGTCCCCGAGGCCGTCGACGAGGACGTCTGCATCGAGGAGCTGCACGGCGAGCTGGGCGCTCGCCTCGCCCACGAACTGCGCCACGACCGCCTCGCCGGTGTCGCCGGACACCTGGGAGGCGCGGGCGGTGACCGGTGCGGCGGTGGGCAGTCGCGCCGCGAACGCGGCGGCGACGGCGGACTCGTAGGCAGTGGTGCTGATCACGCGGACTCCTGAGCGGGGGCGGTTTCGGGGACGGTGGCGGTCACGACGCAGGCGAGGCGGGCGCCGGCGCTCCCGACGGCCGCGGTCGCGACGGTCTGGTCACCGACGGTGAGGAGCATCGGGCGGTCGGCGGCGTGCGGCAGGGGCAGCAGGTCGCCGACGGCGAGGTCGAGCACCTCGCGGGGGAGTACGCTCCGCGGCGCCAGTCGGAGGGCGATCTCGACCGGAGTCGACTCCACCTGCCGGCGCACCAGCCCTGGGGTCTCGGTGCGGTCGGCGTCGGAGGCGCGCACCGCGAACCCGGCGAGGACCGACGCGGGCAGCATGATGCTCGCCGGCACCGTCCGACCGCCGTGGCGCATCGACAGCCGGGCCACGATCACCGGCTCCCCGGCGGCGGCCACCTGCGCGAACTGGGAGCTGTACTGGATGCCGGCGACGGCCACGCCCGCGGGCAGCAGACCGTCGAGACTGCCGGTGAGGTGATCGATCGCGTCGCCGATCAGCGACCGGATCAGGGCCTGCTCGATCGGCGTGAACGTGCGGTCCTCGGCGGTGGTGGTGACCCTGCCGCCGACCATCTGCACGATCCAGGACGTCGCGGTCGGGATCGGGACCTGCACGATCAGACGCTCGTCGGAGTCCGGCAGCGCGCACACGATCATGGTCGTCGTCGTGGGCAGCGACTGCGCGTACTCGCCGTACGTGAGCATGCCGACGTGCTCGACGGCGATGGTCGCGCGCACGTGGATCTTGCCGCTGAGCTGGGCCGACCACTGACGGGCGAACGTCTCGAACGCGAGCTCCAGGGTGCGGGCGTGCTCGCGCGACAGCGTCGCCGCGCGTCCGAAGTCGTAGACCTCGACGTCGGCGGTCGCCGTCTCCGCGCGCACTCGCGAGCGCACGCCGTCATCCATCACCACGAACCCGACTATCGGGCGGTGATCGGCGTGCGTTAGGGGCGGGTCAGGGGGAGGTCTGCGCGGCACCCGCGGCCGGGATCAGCGCTCGCACCTCCTCGCTGGCGTCGGAGAGGATGACGATGTCCACGCGGCGGTTCTCCGCGAGTTGCTCGGGGGTGCTTCCGGCGGCCACCGGACGGGTGTCGCCGAAGCCGACGGACTTGAGGTGGGCCGGCGGCAACCCGGCCGCCTCCACGAGGTAGCGCAGCACCTGGGTGGAACGTCCGGCGGAGAGCTCCCAGTTGGTGGGGAACGGCGCGACCGATCCGCGGGCGTCGGCGTGCCCCTCCACCGAGATCTCGTTCGGGGCGGAGACGAGGACGGACCCCAGGGCGTCGAGCACCTGCGTCGCGGCCGGGCTGAGATCGGTGCTGTTGGTGGTGAAGAACGTCTCCGCGCTCACGAGCCCGATCGTCAGCCCGCGCTCGTCGATGGTGAACGTGACGTCGGCCTCCAGTCCGCGCTCGGCGAGGACCTGGCGCAGCCGCTCGCGCAGCGCGGACAGCTCGTCGAACTCGCGCTCCGCCGCCTCCAGACCCGTGTCCGCGAAGTCCTCGCCCTCATCGTCGATGAGCTCCGGAGGGACGACCACGCCGCTGGTCACGTCGACGTCGTCCGACGGCTCCTGCCCGAAACCCGTCGCGAGCGAGGCGCTGAGGGCCTCGAACTTCTCCTGGTCCACGGTCGACATCGCGAACAGCACGATGAACATGCACATGAGCACCGTCACCATGTCGAGGTACGACGCCATCCAGCGCTCGTCCGGTCCGCTGTGCTCGGACTCCTGGACACGGCGTCGGGTGCGCACGCTCATGAGAAGAGGTCCTCGTGCGCCTCCGTCTCCGCGGGCTGCTCGCGCCGGCGGGAGCGGCCGGGGGAGCGGTCGGAGACGAGCGCGCTCAGACGTTCGCGGACGTGTGCGGGGGCGGCGCCGGCCTGGACGGCGAGCATGCCCTCCATCAGCACCGTCATGCGTTCCAGCTCCAGCTCGCCGAGGCGCTGCAGGCGGCCGCCGATCGGCAGCCAGATGAAGTTCGCCGACAGCAGGCCCCACAGCGTCGCGACGAAGGCCGCGGCGATCATGGGTCCGAGGGTGTCCGGCTTGTCGAGCTTCTCCAGCACATGGGTGAGGCTGACCACGGTGCCGATGATGCCGACGGTGGGCGCGAATCCGCCGAGGGTCATGTAGAAGCGTGAGGCGGTGCGGTTCCGGGCGGCGGTCGAGGTGAGCTCGTCCTCGAGGAGCACCCGCAGATCCTCCGCGTCGGTGCCGTCGGCGATGCTCTGCAGGGCCTGCCGCAGGAACGGATCCTTCTCCTCGTCCAGACCCTGCTCCAGCGCGAGCAGGCCCTCGGAGCGCGCCTTCTCCGCATAACCGACCACGGTGTCGATCGTGCTCTGGGCGGTGCGCCGCTCGCCGCGGAAAGCGCGCGGGAGGGACTTCACGGCGTGCAGGGCGTCGCGCAGCGTGCCGCTGGCGAGGCCGACCGCGATCGTGGCGCCGAAGACGAGCACCATCGGCGCGGGCAGCAGGAGCGACCCGACCGTCGCGCCCTCCAGGTTGATCATCGCGATCAGGGCGCCGAACGCGAGGACGAGCCCGAGGATGAGGGACGGATCCATCAGGAAACCCCTCCTGCGACGGGAGCGCCGGGTCGGGTGTCCTCGGTGCCGGCGGCGACCAGCGCGGCCGCGGTCGCGAGGACACCGGCGCGGAAGCGGGTGATGCGGGCGATCACGTCGTCCATCGTCTCCGTGACGACGAAGGTCGCGCCGTCGACCATCATGATCGTCGTGTCCGGCGTGGCCTGGACACGTTCGATCAGGTCGGGGTTCACCGCGAACCGGGATCGGTTCAGGCGCGTGAGGACGATCATGGGCTCCATCCTGGAAAAAGCTCGCCCCGCCCGAGAGCGGGGAACAGACGGCCCGTCCTGGGCTGTCGGAGGGGACTGTCGGCCGTGCAGTGCGCGTCGTTAGCGCGGGGTCGGGAGCGGGCGCGATCTTTCTCACCGAGGGCGCGTCGTCGCCGATAGGGACCAAGGGCGGGGGACGATGAGCAGCGGGCGAAGGGAGCCTTGTGCGGGATCGGAACGTGGAGAAGGCCGCGGCGACGGCGGCCGAGGAGTGCGGCTGCGCGCCGACGGCGGCCGAGCGAGGGGCGCTGTGGCGCCAGCCGGTCAGCCGCCGCAGCGCCTTCGGGATCGGCGCGCTGGGAGTGGTCGCGCTCGCGGCCTTTGGCGTCGGGTCGGGCGTCACCGCCGCGCACGCCGCGTCATACCCGAGCTGGGACGACGTCCAGCGGGCGAAGAACAACGAGGCGGCCAAGGCCGGCGAGGTCACCCGCATCCAGGGGCTGATCCAGTCGCTCGAGCGCAAGGTCGCCGAGACGCAGGCCGCTGCACAGGTCGCGTCGGATGAGTTCTACGAGGCCCAGCAGGCGTACTTCGCGGCGATCACGGAGGCGGAGACGCTGCAGGCGCAGGCCGATGAGCAGTCGGCGCTCGCCGACGAGACGGCGAGGAAGGCCGGTCAGGTCGCCGCCCAGCTCTACCGCAGCGGCGGCGACGACACCGCCCTGGAGCTGTTCTTCGCGGGATCGGGTGCCAACGCCGATGAGCTGCTGTCGCGCCTCGGCACGATGAACAAGTTCCTCGAGTACAACCAGACGACCTACGACAACGCCGTTTCGGCACGCGACACCGCCCAGGCGCTGACCGCTCAGGCCGACGTCGCCCGGGACGAGCGCGACCGCCTGCAGCAGGTCGCCGAGCAGAAGATGGTCGCGGCGCAGCAGGCGGCGGACGCCGCACAGGCGGCGCTCGACGAGCAGGCGGCGAACCTCGAGACCCTCAAGGCCCAGCTCGCGGCGCTCAAGGACACCACGACCAAGACGGTCGCGGGGTACCAGGCGGGCGTCGAGGCGCGACGGCGGGAAGAGGAAGCCCGGCGCAAGCGCGAGGCAGCGGCGGCGGCCGCGGCTGCCGCA
>NZ_SSDN01000010.1:0-7439 GCF_004794355.1 Microbacterium sp. K36
CGTGTTGTCGACACCGCGAGGCTACCAGTGTTGACTGTTAACAGTCAACACTGGTAGCCCTCGCCCCTCCGGACTAGCCGGCCGTGGCGTTCTCGTACGCGCGCATCGCCGCCTCCTGCGCTTCCTTCAGCGCGTCCTCCGGCGACTTGTCCCCGAGCAGCGCCGCCGTGATGGCGTTGTTCAGCTCGTTCTGGATCTCCTGGCCCGCCGGCGAGGAGCCGAACGACTGCCCGTAGTCCACCACGTCGTAGTAGGTGGAGATGACCTGGTCGAAGCCGGCGTTGCCGCTGTCGGTGACGAAGGTCTCGCGGATCGACTGGTCGGCGGATGGCGCCCCGGTGAACAGCCCGGTGTTGATCCCGCCGTCGGTCTTCAGGGTCTCGGCACGCGCCTCGCCCGCCGCATTCCACGCGTCGTCGGAGGTGAGGTTCACCATCCACGCGCACGCCGCCGCGGGGTTCTCCGCGCCGGCCGGGATCACGAATGCGGTGCCGGAGGCGACCGAGAACGGCTCCCCGTCGGCGTTCCGGAACGGCACGGCCTCCAGGTCGATCTGGTCGGCGTAGGGGCTGAGCACGTTCGGATACCACTGCGCGTTCACCTGCGCCCCGACCTGCTGGGCGACGAACTGGTTCTGGTCGCCGAAGGCGTCGAACGAGTCGCTGAAGCTTTTGACGGCTGCGAAGCCGCCCTGCGCGTCGGTGATCTGCTTGAGCATCTCGATGCCGGCCACGTTGCTGGGGTCGTCCAGGGTGGGCGCCCCCTTCTCATCGTTGAGCTGGCCGCCCATGCCGAGGATCCACAGCCCGGCCTGGCCCGTCGCGACCGGGTCGAACCCGAGCCGCGTGGGCACGCCGCCGGACTCCTGGTACATCCTCTCGATCGCGCCGAGCAGCACGTCGGGCTTCGAGGTGTCGATCTCGTCCGCCGTCACCCCCGCCTCGTCGAGCACGGCCTTGTTCAGCAGGATCGCCGGCGGCTGGTAGAACTGCGGCACCGCCCACACGGCATCGTCGTAGGTGACGTCGTCGACGACGAAGGGGTACCAGTGGTCCCGCGGCGAGACGTCCTGGGCGGCGAAGCACTCGTCGAGCGGCATGATGAGGTCCTGCGCGGCATACGTGGTCACGTACCTGCGGTCCATCTGCACCACGTCGGGCACGTCACCGCTCGCGATGCGGGTGGTGAACTTCTGCGCGTCGAAGGCCGTCGCGTCGAGGTCGACCTCGACGTCCTTCAGCTGCTCGGCGGCGTAGTCCATGCGCGAGGTGCCGACGTCGTCGGCGTTCTCGAAGCCCCACGCCTTCAGCGTGCCGCTCGGCTCCGCCCCGAAGTCGGCGTCGGCCGCCTGGTCGTCTCCCCCTCCCCCGCCGCACCCGGCGAGGACGAGGACGGATGCCGCGGCGACCGCGGTGATTCCCAGCATGCGTGTGCGCATGACTGCTCCTTTCGATCTGTGGTTCGTCATCCCTTGCGCCCCTGGGTCGCGACGCCCTCGATGAAGGCGCGCTGCCCGAAGGCGAAGAGGATGAGCATCGGGAGGGTCACCAGGAGGGAGGCGACCATGACGTACTGGTAGTCGCCGTGACCGCCCGCGGTGGGGCTGTACTTGGTCATGGCGTACGCGATGCCGAGCGGCGCGGTGAACTCGTCCACCGATCCGGCGTTGAGGTAGATGAGGGCGGCCTGCAGGTTGTTCCAGCTGGCTTGGAACTCAAACAGGAACACGATGACGAACGACGGGATCGACAGCGGCATCGCGATCCGCCAGAACAGTCCCCAGGCGCTGGCCCCGTCGAGTCGCGCCGCCTCGAACAGCTCCCGCGGCAGGCCGAGGAAGAACTGCCGCTGCAGGAAGATGTAGAAGGCCGAGCCGAAGAGGTTCATGCCCCACAGCGGCACCCATGTGCCGAGGAGTCCGGTCTCCTTCCAGATGAGGTAGATCGGGATCATCGTCACCGCGCCGGGGAGCATCATCGTCGCCAGCACGAGGCCGAACAGCAGCCCGCGCCCCGGGAAGCGGAAGTAGGCGAAGCCGAACGCGACGATCGAGCTGGAGATCGCGACGGCACCGGCGGCGAGCAGCGCGATGGCGATGCTGTTGCCCATCCAGTTCAGCAGCGGGAGCTGATTCCACACCTCGACGTAGTTCTCCGGCACGAACGTCTTGGGGATGAGGGCGTTGTCGAATACCTCGCCCCGGGGCTTGAAGCTCGCCGCGATGAGCCACGCGAACGGGTACAGGAACAGCAGCGCGAACAGCACGAGGATGATGTTCAGCACGATCCGGGCGGCGAGGCTCTTCGGCTGCCGCAGCCGACGACGCCAGCGCGAGCGGGTGGCGACGGTGGTCGTGAACGTGCCCGGGGCCTTCTCGGGCTCCGCCTCGACGGGGACCTGACGCAGGGTCTGGGACATCAGCGGTCTCCCTCGTAGTAGACGAAGCGGTTGCCGACCTTCACCTGGATGAGCGTGATGATCATGATGATGACGAAGAGCAGCCATGCCATCGCCGCCGCGAAGCCGAAGTTGAACTGCCGGAACGCCTGCTGGAACAGGTAGATCGCGTAGAAGAGGGAGGCCTCCGGTGACGAATTGCTCTGATCCCGCCAGAACAGCAGGTACGCCTGGTCGAAGATCTGGAACGCGGCGATCGAGAGCACGATGACGTTGAAGAACATCGCCCCCGAGATCATCGGGAGGGTGATCGAGAAGAACTTCCTGATCGGTCCCGCCCCGTCGAGCGAGGCCACCTCGTACAGCTCGACGGGCACGTTCTTCAGCGCCGCGAGGAAGATCACCATGGTCCCCGCGACGGTCCACAGCGTCATGATCACGATGCTCGGCTTGACCCACGCGGGGTCGACGAGCCACTGCGGCCCCTGGATGCCGAACACCCGGAGGAACTGGTTGATCGCCCCGGAGTTGCCGTTGAGGAGGAGGAAGAACACCGCCGCGGTCGCGACGGCCGGCGTCATCTTCGGCAGGTAGTAGAGCACGCGGAACGCTCCCGCACCCCGCCCGACGCGGTTGAGCAGCAGAGCGAGGATCAGCGCGAACACGATCTCTAGCGGCACCGCCATCACCACGTAGAACAGCGTGTTCGCGAGCGAGACGCCCACCCGCGGGTCCTCGAACAGGTTGGCGTAGTTCTCGATGCCGACCGGGCGGGCGCTGTTCGTGGCCAGGTTGTAGCTGCTGAACGAGATGTACAGGCTGTAGACCATCGCGCCGGCCGTGAAGATGAGGAATCCGAGGAGCCAGGGGGAGATGAAGAGATAGCCGGCGAGGGCCTCCCGGCGGTGGTACCGGTCCCGCTGGCGGGTCTTGAGCGGCATCCACCTGCCTCCTTTCCGAGGACGTGCAGACACGGCGCTCCCGTCCTGGCGCGATGGTAGGTCCGCAGAAGCGGTTCCCCTCGGGGCTTGCGCAGAACCGTTTCCTGTGGTTCACCTGAATGCCCCCTCGGCGCGCTGATGGCCAGGGTGACGTTCCTCAATAGGATGTGGGGAATAAACACGGAGGAGGGCCGGGGGAATGTTCGACGAGCGACGGCGACAGGCAGCGCTCGAGGAACTGGGGATCCTTGACACACCACCCGATGAGCGGGTGGATCGGGTGGCACGACTGGCGAAGGAGATGTTCGGCGTGCCGATGGTCAGCGTCTCGCTGATCGACCGCGACCGGCAGTGGCGCAAATCGCAGATCGGCCTCGGGGGGAACGAGGCACCACGACAGGACTCGTTCTGCGACTACACCGTGTCGCAGGACCGGACGGTGGTGGTCGAGGACGCGAGCACGACCGACCTCTTCGCCGAGAACCCGTTCGTGACCGGCGACCCGCACCTGCGCTTCTACGCGGCGCATCCGCTGCACGCCCCGGGCGGCGAACCGGTCGGGACGCTGTGCGTGCTCGACACGGAGCCGCACACGTTCACGGACGCGCAGCAGGACCTTCTGCGCGATCTCGCGTTCTGGGTGCAGACGGAGCTGGCCCAGGACGCGGACATCGACCATGCCGCCGTGGTGCAGCGGGCGCTGCGCCCGCGGGTGCATCCGGAGATCGAGGGCTACACGATCGCCGCCGGCGCCGCCCCACGCGGCATGCTCGCCGGCGACTACTACGACTTCTCCCGTCATGGCGACGCGATCCGCGTCACCCTCGCGGACGCGATGGGCAAGGGCACGGGACCGGCGCTGGTCGCGGCCACGGTGCGCGCCTCCCTGCGGACGGCGCCGGAGCGCTCGCTGTCCGACGCCGTGATCGAGGTGGACCGCCTGCTCGAGGACGATCTCGCGGACACGTCGATGTTCGTCACGGCCGTCGTCGCGGAACTGCGACCCGAGACGGGAGAGCTCGAGGTCATCGACGCCGGACACAGCCTGGCGTTCATCGTCCGGGCGGACGGGTCATGGACGCCGCTGCGTTCCACGAACCTGCCCCTCGGCATGGGCATGGGCCTCGTCGACCCCCGGGTTCCGGTGACGACACGGCTCGAGGTCGGGGACGCCTTCATCTGCTGCAGCGACGGGCTCCTCGACGTGCTCGACGCCGACGACCCGTTCGGCCACGTGGAGCGGGTGCTCACGGCGATGGGGCCGGACGGCGCCGTCCGGGAAGCCCTGCGACTCGCGAACGATGACCGCGCCACCGACGACATCACCGTCGTGGTGGTGCGGAGGGACGCATGACGGCGCGGTTCGCGACCATCCGCGTCCTGGCCCTGCTGTCGGTCCTGCTCGGGGTGAACTACGTCGCCTGGCGGTGGTTGGAGTCGGTGAACTGGTCCGCCTGGTGGATCGCGGTGCCGCTCGTGATCGCCGAGACATACAGCCTCATCGACACGTTCCTCTTCTGTCTGACCATGTGGCGCGCGAAGGAGCGTCCGGCGCCGGTATCGCCGCCGCAGGGCACCGTCGACGTGTTCATCACGACCTACGACGAGCCGATCGAGCTCGTCATGACGACGGCCAGGGCGGCGAAGCGGATCGCCTATCCGCACTCCACCTGGATCCTCGACGACGGCTCCCGCCCCGAGCTTGAGGCGGAAGCCCGGGCGGCCGGTGTGGGCTACCTCACGCGTTCCGAGGACTGGACCGACAAACCCCGGCACGCCAAGGCCGGCAATCTCAACAGCGCGCTCTTCCAGACCGACGGCGAGTTCCTCCTCATCCTCGACGCCGACCAGGTGCCGGATCCGCTGATCCTGCACCGCACGCTCGGGTACTTCGCCGACGATCCGGAAGTCGCCCTCGTGCAGACGCCGCAGTGGTTCGTGAATGTCGACGAGGCCGATCCCCTGGGCAGCCAGGCGCCACTGTTCTACGGGCCGATCCAGCAGGGGAAGGACGGCTGGAACGCGGCCTTCTTCTGCGGCTCCAACGCCGTGCTCCGCCGCGAAGCCCTCATGCAGCTCGGCATCGTCGGCTATGTGCGGAACGTGACCGACTCCGCCGCACGGGCGCTCAAGACCTCCGAGGCGCTGATCGCCCGCGAGGCCGAGACCGCGACGGACCCGGCGCTGGCCACCGAGCTCGGCGCGCTCCGCATCGCGATCGCGCGCGGTCGCAAGGAGCTCGCCGCGGGGGCGCCGGTCGCCGAGGTCGCCGCCCGCGTGGGCGACGCGGTCGACGATGCCTCCCGCATCCTCGTGGCCCACGACCTCGAGGGCATCCGCGCCGACCTCGCGGTGATCGAATCCCTGCCGGTGCAGCACGACGCCGAGCTCGGACAGGTGATCGTGGACGAGGCAGGGCTCGAAGCTCTGGCCGCCTCGGACCTCTCCCCCCTCACCGCCGTCGAAGCCGTCCGCGGACTGCTCGATGCGCTCCGCCTCGACCGGGCGGACGAGGCGCAGCCGATCCTGCCCCTCGCCACGATCTCGGTGACCGAGGACATGGCGACCGCGATGCAGCTGCACGCCCTCGGGTGGCGCAGCGTCTACCACCACGAGATCCTGGCCCACGGGCTCGCACCCGAAGACCTCCGGACGATGCTCACGCAGCGGCTGCGGTGGGCCCAGGGGACGCTGCAGGTCATGCTGCGGGACAACCCCCTGGCCAAGCGCGGGCTCTCGGTGGGACAGCGCCTGATGTACTTCGCGACGATGTGGAGCTACCTCTCCGGCTTCGCCGCGATCGTCTATCTCGCCGCCCCGGTGATCTACCTCGTGTTCGGGGTGCTCCCCGTCACCGCCTGGTCGGTCGACTTCTTCGTGCGGTTCCTGCCGTACTTCCTCGTCAACCAGGCGCTGTTCCTCGTGGTCGCCAAGGGGGTGAAGACCTGGCGCGGTCAGCAGTACTCGCTCGCGCTGTTCCCCGTGTGGATCCGCGCGTGCTGGACGGCCTTCGCCAACGTCGTGCTCGGTCGGCCGCTGTCCTTCGCCGTGACCAGGAAGGACGGCCGGGATCCGCGCGGCGTCCCATGGCGGGAGATCTGGCCGCAGCTCACCGCCATGGTCGTGCTCGTGATCGCCCTCGTCATCGGGGTCGCCCGGGTCATCGTCGGGACGGGCGACGGCACCGGAACCCTCGTCAACACGGCCTGGGTCCTGTACGACCTGGTCGTCCTCAGCGTCATCATCCAGGCGGCGCGCTACCGCGGTCCCGCCGCGCAGGTCCTCGAGAAGGAGTCGAATGAACGTCAGCACTGACACCAGGGACGGCTACGCCGTCGTCACGATCACGGGGCGCCTGACCGCCTCGGGGGCGCCGCTGCTGCGCAACGCGGTGAGCGACCTGGTCACCGCCGGGCAGCCGCGCATCGCGATCGACCTGAGCGGCACCGAGTTCGTCGACTCCTCGGGCCTCGGGGCCCTCGTCGGCGGCCTCAAGACCGCCCGCGTGGCGGGCGGCGATCTGCGCATCGCCGCCGTCCCCGAGGCCGTGCGCACCGTCCTCCACCTCACCAACCTGGACCGCGTGCTCCGCGACTACCCGACGCCGGAATCGGCGTTCGATGGACGCTGAGACCCGGTCCTTCCACATCGACGGGCCCGCGGGGCTCGCCCTCGTCGACCGCGCCCTCGATGAGCTCGACCGGCTCTGGACTCACGCTCCGGAGGTCCCGGCGCAGGACCAGGTGCTGTTCACCCTCGCGCTCAGCGAGGTCACGACCAACATCGCGCAGCACAACGAGCACGCGGACGTCGTGCTGAGCATCGACGTCCGCGTGACGCCGGAGGAGGCGCGCGCCTACGTCCGCGACACCGCCCCGCCGGCACCGATCGACTGGGACGCCGTGACGATGCCGGGCGAGGAGGCGGAGAGCGGACGCGGACTCGCGCTGTCGCAGGCCGCACTCGACGAGTTCACCCACACCGTCACCGATCTCGGCAACACCTGGATCCTCGTGCGACGCGTGGACCCCGCGCGCGCGGCGGGCGACTAGGCGATCAGGCGAGCCAGGCCGGCGCGCGCCCGCGCAGGGCGGCGGCGTC
>NZ_SSDN01000011.1:0-277 GCF_004794355.1 Microbacterium sp. K36
CCCGCCCTGTTCAGCGCGAACTCCGAGGGCGCATGTCCCACGTGCAAGGGTGCCGGTGTCATGGCCAACCCGACCGTCGTGCGGGGCGGTGATCTGATCGGCCTTCTTCGTCCGCGTTCACACTGGGGAAAGCGATCTTGGGGATCATCGTGCGACGCGCGGTGTCAACGACGAGCGGTCTCAGTCGGATTCCAAGGCCGACTGATGGTGCGGGGTGCCGACGGCTTCTTCAACGTCTACCACTACGGCAAGACGAACGCCCTGGCCGTGCGGCCGA
>NZ_SSDN01000012.1:0-5565 GCF_004794355.1 Microbacterium sp. K36
ACGCCCATGCGGATCGCTTCCTTCTCGATGCGCTCCATCGCCCGGGCGGTGTCCTACTCTCCCACAGGGTCCCCCCTGCAGTACCATCGGCGCTGTGAGGCTTAGCTTCCGGGTTCGGAATGTGACCGGGCGTTTCCCTCACGCTATGGCCGCCGAAACACTATTGATGTTTCAATCAAACCTAAAGCAATGATGAATCATTGTTGAAGGTAGTTCTCGACCGTACATCGAGAACCACTCAGTGGACGCAAGCACCAACAAACGGTGTGTTATCAAGTCATCGGCTTATTAGTACCAGTCAGCTGCACACGTTACCGTGCTTCCACATCTGGCCTATCAACCCAGTAGTCTGGCTGGGAGCCTCTCACCCGAAGGTATGGAAGTCTCATCTTGAGGCCGGCTTCCCGCTTAGATGCTTTCAGCGGTTATCCATCCCGAACGTAGCTAATCAGCGGTGCTCCTGGCGGAACAACTGACACACCAGAGGTTCGTCCAACCCGGTCCTCTCGTACTAGGGTCAGATCCTCTCAAACTTCCTACGCGCGCAGCGGATAGGGACCGAACTGTCTCACGACGTTCTAAACCCAGCTCGCGTACCGCTTTAATGGGCGAACAGCCCAACCCTTGGGACCTACTCCAGCCCCAGGATGCGACGAGCCGACATCGAGGTGCCAAACCATGCCGTCGATATGGACTCTTGGGCAAGATCAGCCTGTTATCCCCGAGGTACCTTTTATCCGTTGAGCGACAGCGCTTCCACAAGCCACTGCCGGATCACTAGTCCCGACTTTCGTCCCTGCTCGACCTGTCAGTCTCACAGTCAAGCTCCCTTGTGCACTTACACTCGCCACCTGATTGCCAACCAGGTTGAGGGAACCTTTGGGCGCCTCCGTTACTTTTTGGGAGGCAACCGCCCCAGTTAAACTACCCACCAGGCACTGTCCCTGAACCGGATTACGGTTCGAAGTTAGATATCCAGAGTGACCAGAGTGGTATTTCAACAATGACTCCACGGTAACTGGCGTCACCGCTTCAAAGTCTCCCACCTATCCTACACAAGCCACACCGAACACCAATACCAAGCTGTAGTAAAGGTCACGGGGTCTTTCCGTCCTGCTGCGCGTAACGAGCATCTTTACTCGTAATGCAATTTCGCCGAGTTCGCGGTTGAGACAGTTGGGAAGTCGTTACGCCATTCGTGCAGGTCGGAACTTACCCGACAAGGAATTTCGCTACCTTAGGATGGTTATAGTTACCACCGCCGTTTACTGGGGCTTAAATTCTCAGCTTCGCCTTGCGGCTAACCGGTCCTCTTAACCTTCCAGCACCGGGCAGGCGTCAGTCCGTATACATCGTCTTGCGACTTGGCACGGACCTGTGTTTTTAGTAAACAGTCGCTACCCACTAGTCTCTGCGGCCTCCAAACGCTTTCGGAGCAAGTCCTAATACGTCGAAGGCCCCCCTTCTCCCGAAGTTACGGGGGCATTTTGCCGAGTTCCTTAACCACGATTCTCTCGATCTCCTTGGTATTCTCTACCTGACCACCTGAGTCGGTTTGGGGTACGGGCGGCTAGAACCTCGCGTCGATGCTTTTCTCGGCAGCATAGGATCATCCACTTTTTATCCGCATCGTGTCTCAGCCTGTATGAGTCGCGGATTTGCCTACGACTCGGCCTACGCACTTGCACCAGGACAACCATCGCCTGGCTTGGACTACCTTCCTGCGTCACACCTGTTAATACGCTAACCGCACCAGCATGGGGTCACGTGCTCCCCTCCACGGTGTCACCCGAAGGCGACGATGTGAAGGCTCGGACGTTTAGCACCACTGGATTAGCTTGGGCGGTTCTTCGCCGGTACGGGAATATCAACCCGTTGTCCATCGACTACGCCTGTCGGCCTCGCCTTAGGTCCCGACTTACCCAGGGAAGATTAGCTTGACCCTGGAACCCTTGGTCTTTCGGAGGACGTGTTTCTCACACGTCATTCGCTACTCATGCCTGCATTCTCACTCGTGTAGCCTCCACGGCTGGTTTCCACCGCCGCTTCGCTGGCCACACGACGCTCTCCTACCCATCAACACGGCTGGACCACGAAGGCCTACCAATAATGTCAATGCCACAACTTCGGTGGCGTGCTTGAGCCCCGTTACATTGTCGGCGCGGAATCACTTGACCAGTGAGCTATTACGCACTCTTTCAAGGGTGGCTGCTTCTAAGCCAACCTCCTGGTTGTCAGAGCAACTCCACATCCTTTCCCACTTAGCACGCGCTTTGGGACCTTAGTTGGTGGTCTGGGTTGTTTCCCTCTCGACTATGAAGCTTATCCCCCACAGTCTCACTGCTGCGCTCTCACTTACCGGCATTCGGAGTTTGGCTGACGTCAGTAACCTTGTAGGGCCCATCGGCCATCCAGTAGCTCTACCTCCGGCAAGAAACACGCAACGCTGCACCTAAATGCATTTCGGAGAGAACCAGCTATCACGAAGTTTGATTGGCCTTTCACCCCTATCCACAGCTCATCCCCTCAGTTTTCAACCTAAGTGGGTTCGGTCCTCCACGACGTCTTACCGTCGCTTCAACCTGGCCATGGATAGATCACTTCGCTTCGGGTCTAGGACATGCGACTGAATCGCCCTATTCAGACTCGCTTTCGCTACGGCTACCCCACACGGGTTAACCTCGCCACATATCGCTAACTCGCAGGCTCATTCTTCAAAAGGCACGCTGTCACACCTACCAGGGGTGCTCCAACGGTTTGTAAGCAAACGGTTTCAGGTACTATTTCACTCCCCTCCCGGGGTACTTTTCACCTTTCCCTCACGGTACTTGTCCGCTATCGGTCATCTGGGAGTATTTAGGCTTATCAGGTGGTCCTGACAGATTCACACGGGATTTCACGGGCCCCGTGCTACTTGGGATACTCTCCACGCCAGAACACGCATTTCGACTACGGGGTTGGCACCCTCTATGACCGGCCTTTCAAGACCGTTCGTCTATACGCTTCTGTAACGTCGCCAGCTCGGCAGAACTGACTGGTGAGTCCCACAACCCCGAATATGCAACTCCTGCCGGATATCACACACACTCGGTTTAGCCTGATCCGGTTTCGCTCGCCACTACTAACGGAATCGCGGTTGCTTTCTCTTCCTGTGGGTACTGAGATGTTTCACTTCCCCACGTTCCCTCTACCCGCCCTATATATTCAGGCGGGAGTCACTAGGTCGGCACGCCGCCCAGCGGGGTTTCCCCATTCGGACACCCTCGGATCAAAACTTGCTTATCAGTTCCCCGAGGCTTATCGCAGATTGCTACGTCCTTCTTCGGCTCCAGATGCCAAGGCATCCACCGTTTGCTCTTAAAGACTTGAAATCACATGAGTTTGAATCAAAAACCCGACCAGTCCGAAGACTGAATCAGAAATTGACTAATGATCTTTAAGATCATCTTGCGCAACTGATCAAAGACCAGTTGCAAGATGCTCGCGTCCACTGTGTAGTTCTCAAAGTACGGGCGGAACCCCCATCCACCTGCCCCCACAGGGACAAACAGAAAGAGGTCCAGAGGTTCAGACCAGATCCCGAAAGATCCGCATCCGGTCCCTCAGGACCCAACAGCGTGCAGGCACCGGTCCCCTCACCCAGAACCTTCCAACCACCGAAGCGGCGTACTAGTCCCGAGATCAGATCTCGATGCCATGTCAAATGTTCCACCCATGAGCTCCCAGCGAAGAACGTACGCCTTCGATCTGGGTTCTGGACGCCGAAGCGTCAGATGCTCCTTAGAAAGGAGGTGATCCAGCCGCACCTTCCGGTACGGCTACCTTGTTACGACTTAGTCCTAATTACCGATCCCACCTTCGACAGCTCCCTCCACAAGGGTTAGGCCACCGGCTTCAGGTGTTACCGACTTTCATGACTTGACGGGCGGTGTGTACAAGACCCGGGAACGTATTCACCGCAGCGTTGCTGATCTGCGATTACTAGCGACTCCGACTTCATGAGGTCGAGTTGCAGACCTCAATCCGAACTGGGACCGGCTTTTTGGGATTCGCTCCACCTCACGGTATTGCAGCCCTTTGTACCGGCCATTGTAGCATGCGTGAAGCCCAAGACATAAGGGGCATGATGATTTGACGTCATCCCCACCTTCCTCCGAGTTGACCCCGGCAGTATCCCATGAGTTCCCACCATTACGTGCTGGCAACATAGAACGAGGGTTGCGCTCGTTGCGGGACTTAACCCAACATCTCACGACACGAGCTGACGACAACCATGCACCACCTGTTTACGAGTGTCCAAAGAGTTGACCATTTCTGGCCCGTTCTCGTATATGTCAAGCCTTGGTAAGGTTCTTCGCGTTGCATCGAATTAATCCGCATGCTCCGCCGCTTGTGCGGGTCCCCGTCAATTCCTTTGAGTTTTAGCCTTGCGGCCGTACTCCCCAGGCGGGGAACTTAATGCGTTAGCTGCGTCACGGAATCCGTGGAATGGACCCCACAACTAGTTCCCAACGTTTACGGGGTGGACTACCAGGGTATCTAAGCCTGTTTGCTCCCCACCCTTTCGCTCCTCAGCGTCAGTTACGGCCCAGAGATCTGCCTTCGCCATCGGTGTTCCTCCTGATATCTGCGCATTCCACCGCTACACCAGGAATTCCAATCTCCCCTACCGCACTCTAGTCTGCCCGTACCCACTGCAGGCCCGAGGTTGAGCCTCGGGATTTCACAGCAGACGCGACAAACCGCCTACGAGCTCTTTACGCCCAATAATTCCGGATAACGCTTGCGCCCTACGTATTACCGCGGCTGCTGGCACGTAGTTAGCCGGCGCTTTTTCTGCAGGTACCGTCACTTTCGCTTCTTCCCTGCTAAAAGAGGTTTACAACCCGAAGGCCGTCATCCCTCACGCGGCGTTGCTGCATCAGGCTTTCGCCCATTGTGCAATATTCCCCACTGCTGCCTCCCGTAGGAGTCTGGGCCGTGTCTCAGTCCCAGTGTGGCCGGTCACCCTCTCAGGCCGGCTACCCGTCGACGCCTTGGTGAGCCATTACCTCACCAACAAGCTGATAGGCCGCGAGCCCATCCCCAACCGAAAAATCTTTCCAAACGCAGACCATGCGGTCACGTCACATATCCAGTATTAGACGCCGTTTCCAGCGCTTATCCCAGAGTCAGGGGCAGGTTGCTCACGTGTTACTCACCCGTTCGCCACTGATCCCACAGAGCAAGCTCCGTGTTCACCGTTCGACTTGCATGTGTTAAGCACGCCGCCAGCGTTCATCCTGAGCCAGGATCAAACTCTCCGTAAAAAAGAAATGCATACGAACCGGGGAAAAACCGGAACGCAGCGAGTTTGATGCTGACCAAAGAGATAAATCATTGCTGACTATCCGTTGCCAACCCCACAAGGAGGTTGGTCTTTGATCCAAAGGAATTCTCACCCAGCCGAAGCTAGACGAGGATAATTTGGCATTTGACAAGTGCACGCTGTTGAGTTCTCAAGGATCGGATGCTCCCACGACCCAGCCATCACGACCAGGCCCGCAGGGCAACTTCTCTATCTTA
>NZ_SSDN01000013.1:0-667 GCF_004794355.1 Microbacterium sp. K36
AGCGACGGCACCACGGCAGCCGTCCCCGCCGACGGTGCCGCCGCGACGCCGCCTCTGCTCCCGGCCCCGTCGCCCTCCGGTTCCGCGATCGCTCCGCCATCGGTGGCGCCTGTCGCTCCGTCGGACACCGACCCGACCGCGGTCCCGACGCCGCCGCAGGGAGAGCACAGCTCGGCTTCTCCGTCTCCCGCGGGTCCGGCCGGCCCCGGCATCGACGCGCTCGCCCTGCCCGCCATCGACTCGGCTTCCCCTGCGGCGACGTCTCCTCGTGCGGATGCGGGGCCCACGGCGTCCGGCAGGGCGCCGGTCGCCGGACCGATCGAGACCGGAGCGGTCCGGTCGACAGCCGCTCTCCCGTCGTCGGTCCCGACGACGCAGCCTCCGACGATCGAAGCCGTCGTGCCGTCCCCGCCCGCCTCGTCCGTCGACGCAGCGGCGGGTGCGCGCGCCGGCGCCGACGGCGGGACGAGCACGGGGTGGGACGGCCGGATGTCCCGCCTCGCCGGCCCGGGGCCGGACGCGGCGACGGCCACGCTCGATCCCCCGACCGAGGCCACGACCGTGCTCGAGACCTCCTCCCAGCCCCCGACGCCCTCGGCCCCGGCGCCGGTCACCGCCACGCCGGCGGGCCCGACGAGCATCGACCCGGTCGCGGCCGGGTCCGCTA
>NZ_SSDN01000014.1:0-9638 GCF_004794355.1 Microbacterium sp. K36
CCCCCGCCGCTCCGGAGCCCGCCGCGGCTCCCGCAGCGGAGCAGCAGGCTCCCGCCGAGTCCGCTCCCGCCGAGGCCGCCCCTGCGGCTCCGTCCGGCGACGCCACCGACATCGTGCTCCCTGAGCTCGGCGAGAGCGTCACCGAGGGCACGGTCACCCGCTGGCTCAAGCAGGTCGGCGACTCGGTCGAGGTCGACGAGGCGCTCCTGGAGATCTCCACCGACAAGGTCGACACCGAGATCCCGTCGCCGGTCGCCGGCGTGCTGCAGGAGATCGTCGCCGGCGAGGACGAGACCGTCGAGGTCGGCGCCGTGCTGGCGCGCGTCGGTTCCGGCGCTGCGCCCGCCGCCCAGCCCGAGGCTCCGGCTCCGCAGGCCGAGGCTCCCGCCGCTCCCGCTCCGCAGGCCGAGGCTCCGGCACAGCCCGCCGCTCCGGCACAGCCCGCTGCTCCGGCAGCGCCCGCTCAGGCCGAGGCTCCCAAGCTGTCGCTGCCGACCGAGAACGACAACCTGTACGTGACCCCGCTCGTCCGCCGTCTGGCTGCGCAGCAGGGTGTCGACCTTGCCACGGTCAAGGGCACTGGCGTCGGGGGCCGTATCCGCAAGGAGGACGTCCTCAAGGCCGCCGAGACGGCGACGGCCGCACCGGCAGCTGCCGCGGCGCCCGCTCCTGCCCCGCTGGAGGTCTCGCCGCTGCGTGGGACCACTCAGCCGATGTCGCGCCTGCGCAAGGTCCTCGCCAAGCGCGCGGTGGAGTCCATGCAGCAGACGGCTCAGCTCACCACCGTGGTCGAGGTCGACGTCACAGCTCTCGCCGAGTACCGCGACAGCGTCAAGGCGTCCTTCCTCGAGAAGACGGGCGACAAGCTCTCCTTCCTGCCGTTCTTCGCGCTGGCGGCGGCGGAGGCCCTGCAGGCCTTCCCGATCATCAACGCGACGGTCGACGGCGAGCAGATCGTCTACCCGGCCTCCGAGAACGTCTCGATCGCGGTCGACACCGAGCGCGGTCTGCTCACGCCGGTGCTCCGCGACGCGGCGTCGAAGAACATCGCCGAGATCGCCCACGAGATCGCCGATCTCGCGGCGCGCACGCGTGACAACAAGCTGAAGCCGGACGAGCTCGCGGGCGGCACGTTCACGCTCACCAACACCGGTTCGCGCGGCGCGCTGTTCGACACGCCTGTGGTGTTCCTGCCGCAGTCGGCGATCCTCGGCACGGGTACGGTCGTCAAGCGCCCTGGTCTGGTCAAGGTCGGCGGCACGGACGCGATTGCGGTGCGCTCCTATGTGTACCTGGCCCTGTCGTACGACCACCGCATCATCGACGGCGCGGACGCAGCCCGCTTCCTCGGCGCTGTCAAGGCTCGCCTGGAGGCCGCGCAGTTCAGCGGTCAGCTCGGCGCCTGACTTCGACGGCTTCGGCTCACCTCGGCTGGTCCGCGACGCGATATGCGTCGCGGACCAGCCATTTTTCTTCCATGCGCGCGAGAACAAGAGTGATCGCACCCTGCGTCCCCTCCTCGCCAGCGGACGATGACGGCACTTCCAGAACGGCGATGTCTCCATACCGATCGATGAGAGCGGCGTCCTGGACGCCGGCGGCTCCGGCGACGAGTGGGATGACCTCCGACGGGCTCGCCGCGACCGCGTAAGCGCACACCCGGTCCTCCTGAGCTTCACACTCCTTGATCTGGGCCACGAGCCCCGGCAGGGCGAGCACCGGATCGTCGCCCGCCGGCGCCACCGTCGTGCGCGCCGAGGGGGCCGGCGACGACGCGTCCGCGTCCGCAGAGTCGACTCCCTCAGGATGAGGCGAGGCCGAGGGCCTGCTCTCCGGAGACCCGACCGCCGGATCATCTCGGTCGTTCGGCCACAGCAAGCCGGCTAGCAGCACCACCACCGCACTGACACCCGCCACGGCGAGTACCCGTGTCCGTCGGGATCCGGTCCCCCGCCCCGGTGCGGGCCGGTGCGGTCGGCCTGCTTGCCGGTCGATGAGCGCTCGCGCCCTGTCGACGAGGCGGTCGCGCAGAGCGAGAAGGTCGGCCACGATCCGCGTCGAGCGCGGTCCGCCCGGCCTTTCCACCCGCGACCGGCGGTGCCGCAGCCGCGCACGGGCAACCGGCTCGACCCGGACGCGCCGCAGCGCCCCGGCAACGCCCGTCTCTGCGAGAGGGCCCGCCCGGTCTTCGGCCGCCTCTTCCAATGGTCGCGGCGCCGCCATCTCCAGGAGCTCGCTCTCCGTCTCCTCGAGCAGCCGCCGCGGGACCCTGCGCTGTGCCGCGGCCGTGCCGACTCGATCCCGGGCGCGGTCGAGAGCCCGCGCCAGCATCTTGTCCGTACACTCCGCGCGCAGCAGGCCCATGATCTCCGAGACGGCAGATGCCGCCTCCTGGCCGGGCCCGACAACGAAGAGCGGCCGACCAGCCTCGGTGAGCCACCATGTTCCGAGCGCCTCGACAGCCGGCGCCGGACCCAGCTCGGTCAGTCCGCGCAGCAGACTCACGGCCACCGTGCCGATCTCCCCGGGGGGCAGCCCACCACGCGTCCGGAGCCGTCGGTCCAGGTACGACTCCAGGCGCTCCGTGCACCAGGGAAGCAACACGTCATGCCCATCCATCCGTCGGGCGATGTCGACCGGGGCGGCGATGTGCTGAGCGCCCGCGTACCGCCAGCCCGCCCAGCCGGCGAAACTCTCGGCGTCGGCGCGTACGAGCGGCCCGTCCGGTGAGGTCACGAGCGCACCGTGAAGGGGTCCTTCGGAGGGATCGAGGAGACGGATCGTGCGGTGCGCCTGGGCGAGCACGGTGGGTGCCTGCAAAGGAGTCTCACGCGCTGGTGTCATGTGGTCCATCCCACCCGACCCGCCCGACCCGGCGTGCCGGTTCGGTGCCGCCGGGATGGGATCCGGTCGCGGTCCGAATTGTGCAGGAATGGTCACCCTCTGCTCTCCGCTGCACGCGAACGGCGGCATCGCAACGCGCTCGGACTCGGTAGGCTGGTCTCCATGGCAAAGCGTGCTCCCGAACCCGAGAAGCGTCCTGGGTTCTTCTCCCAGATCAAGTCCCTCTTCCGGTTCACGCGCGAGGCCTACCCCTGGCTCCCCTGGGCGCAGGCCGCGATCCTCATCGGCGGCGTGCTCCTCGGTCTCCTGGCCGGCTACCTGATCCCGCCGTTCCAGGTGTGGACCCTCGTCCTGTGGGCCATCACCGGCCTCATGCTCGGCGTCCTCGGCGCCCTTTTCCTCATGACGCGGCTGTCGACCTCGGCCATGTACACGAAGATCGACGGCATGCCCGGTGCGACGGGTCACGTGCTCAGCACCAGCCTGGGTCGTCAGTGGCAGGCCTCCGAGACCCCGGTGGGCATCAACCCGAAGACGCAGGAGGCCGTGTACCGGACGGTCGGCCGCGGCGGCATCGTCGTCGTCGGCGAGGGCGCCCGCGGACGTCTGACGCGGCTGGTGAACGAGGAGCGCAGCCGGGCGCAGCGCGTCGCCCACGGCGTGCCGATCACGGTGCTCTACGTCGGGCACGGTGAGGACGAGGTGCCGATCGCCGACCTCGCGAAGACCATCAAGAAGCTCCCGAAGGCCATCGACAAGGCCACGATGGCGGCCGTCATCCGGCGCATCGACTCGGTCTCGCAGTCGCTGTCGTCGCTTCCCATCCCGAAGGGGATCGACCCGACGAAGGTGCGGGCGCAGCGTCCGCGCTGACCCGCTCCCCCGAACCGCGAAGCGCGGCCGTCCTCACCGAGGGCGGCCGCGCTTCTCTCATTCCGAGAGCGGCTGCTTGGGGAGGCGGCGCACCTTCGCCCGGCGGCGACGACGCTCGGGGATCATCGAGCGCATCTCATCGAGCTTGCCGAAGCAGAACAGGCGGTCGTCGGGTTCGAGGACCACGTGCTTGCGCGGGTTCGGGATCACGCTCACCCCGCGGTGCAGCGTGAGCACCGTGATGTCGCGTTCCCACAGACCCGCCTCTCCCAGCGTCTTGCCGACGAGGTCCGCGGCGCCGTGGACCATGAGCTCGGCGACGCCGTATCCCGTGGAGACCGTGAGGCGCTGCCGCACGTCGATCTCCGGGAAGGCGACCTGACCGGCGATGTAGTCGATGATCGCGCCCGCGACGTCGAGCTTGGTCGCAGTCTCGATGCCCTGCAGGCCCGGGGAGGAGTTGACCTCCATCACCAGGGGCCCCTCGTCCCCCTCCAGCATGTCCACGCCCGCGACACGGAGTCCCATGATCTGGGCCGACCGCACCGCGGCCCGCTCGTAGACCGGGTCGAGCTCGATCGCCTCGACCGAGCCGCCACGGTGCACGTTGGAGCGGAACTCGTCTCCGGCCGCCGAGCGACGCATGGCCGCGACCACGCGGTCCCCGACGACGAGCGCGCGGATGTCGCGCCCCCGGCTCTCAGCGATGAACTTCTGGATGAGCACGTTCTGCTTGGTGGAGTGGAGCGTCTCGATGATGGCCTCGGCCACCTTCACCTGAGGCGCGAGGATGACGCCGATGCCCTGGGTGCCCTCGAGCAGCTTGATCACCACGGGAGCGCCGCCGACGCGCTCGATCGCCGGTCGCACGTCGGCGCGGTTGCGCACGAAGGCCGTCGGAGGCATAGCGATGTTGTGCCGGGAGAGGATCTGGTTCGCCCGCAGCTTGTCGCGCGCGCTGGAGATGCCGTTCGCCGTGTTGGGGGTGTAGACGTCCATCTGCTCGAACTGCCGCACCACGGCGGTGCCGAAGTACGTGATCGAGTTGCCGATGCGGGGCAGGATCGCGTCGTAGTCGCTGAGCTGCCGGCCCCGGTAGTGCAGGTCGGGCTCATCGGAGGTCAGGTCGATCGCGAAGCGCAACGTGTTGAGCACCTTCACGTTGTGGCCCCGCTGCAGTGCGGCCGCGCGGAGGCGTTGGGTGGAGTACGCCTGCGGCGCACGGGACAGCACTGCGATCTTCACGGGGGATTTCCTGCCAGGATGTATCAGGTGAGTAGGTCTACCCATTCAAACACCCTTACGGGGTGGCGCGAGTGGGTGAGCCTACCCGATCTCGGCGTCGACTGGATCAAAGCCAAGATCGACACCGGCGCCCGCACCTCGTCCCTGCACGCGTTCGACATCCAGGAGTTCGCACGCGACGGCGAGGCCTGGGTGCGTTTCCGCGTGAAGCCCTGGCAGGACAGCCAGGAGGACGCCGTCGTCGTGGAGTCCCCCATCCACGACCGCCGGGCCGTCCGGAGCTCGTCCGGGCACGCGCAGGAGCGTCTCGTCGTGCAGCTGATGATCCGGCTCGTCGACCGCGAGGTGATGGCCGAGGTGACCCTGAGCAACCGGGACGAGATGGGTTTCCGCATGCTGATCGGCCGCGAAGCGCTGCGTCGCGGCTACGTCGTGGATCCGGCGCGTTCCTTCCTCGGCGGCCGCGCCCCCCGTGAGGCACGCCGGCGCAACCGCGGCCGCGCCTGAGCGTCAGGCGCGGATGAGGACCGTTCCCACAGCCTTGTCGTGCAGACCGCGCTGATCCGGGTCCCACACCACGGCCGGGATCACGATCAGGAGCAGCAGCGTGCGCACGATCGGGCGCCACAGGCCCACCCATCCGCCGTCGAGACGGACGACGCGCATGCCGAGGATGCGGTGCCCGGGGCTGCCACCCGCGGTCGGGATGAAGAGGATCTGCACGACGCCGAAGATGAGCAGCGTGGCGAACGGGTCGTACTGGAAGAACGCGACGGAGAGGATGACGGCTGCCGTCCAGTCGATCGCGAGGGCGCCGATCCGGCGTCCAGGGCGGCCGATGCTCCCCGGTCCGGACTCCGGGAGTCCGAGTCGCTCACCGGGGTACGTGTTCACAGCATCCGTCACCCCTCCAGCCTACCGAGGCTGTGGATGCCCTCCGATCCTGCTCACGCTGTAACACGGACGAAACAAAGCGGATACCGTGGAGAAATCCCCCGTCCGTACTGTGCAAAGTGGCCCCGAAGCCATCGATCCGCATCACAGGAGTCGTACATGTTCAAAGATTCGTCCGAGGTACTGGCCTACATCAAGGAGAACGACGTCAAATTCCTTGACATCCGTTTCACCGACCTCCCTGGTGTGCAGCAGCACTTCAACATCCCTGCGGCGACGGTCGACGAGGCCTTCTTCACGGACGGACAGCTGTTCGACGGCTCCTCCATCCGCGGCTTCGCCAGCATCCACGAGTCGGACATGCAGCTCATCCCGGATGTGACGACGGCGTACATCGACCCCTTCCGCGAGGCGAGCACCCTCGTGATGATCTTCGACATCTACAACCCGCGCACCGGCGAGATCTACTCGAAGGACCCGCGTCAGGTCGCGAAGAAGGCGGAGAAGTACCTCACCTCCACCGGCATCGCCGACACCGCGTTCTTCGCCCCCGAGGCCGAGTTCTACATCTTCGACGACGTGCGCTACTCCGTGACCGCCGGCGAGAGCTTCTACAAGGTCGACTCCGAGGAGGCCGCGTGGAACACCGGCCGCGAGGAGGAGGGCGGAAACCTCGCCAACAAGACCCCCTACAAGGGCGGCTACTTCCCCGTCAGCCCGGTCGACAAGACGGCCGACCTGCGCGACGACATCACCCTCAAGCTCATCGATGCGGGCTTCATCCTCGAGCGCTCCCACCACGAGGTGGGCACGGCCGGCCAGCAGGAGATCAACTACCGCTTCGACACCATGGTGCACGCGGCCGACGACATCCTGAAGTTCAAGTACATCGTCAAGAACACCGCCGAGGAGTGGGGCAAGGTCGCCACCTTCATGCCGAAGCCGCTGTACGGCGACAACGGCTCGGGTATGCACACCCACCAGTCGCTGTGGAACGACGGCAAGCCGCTGTTCTACGACGAGGCCGGCTACGGTCAGCTCAGCGACATCGCGCGGTGGTACATCGGCGGCATCCTGGCGCACGCGCCGGCACTGCTCGCCTTCACCAACCCGACGCTGAACAGCTACCACCGCCTGGTCAAGGGCTTCGAGGCTCCGGTCAACCTGGTCTACTCGGCCGGCAACCGCTCCGCCGCGATCCGCATCCCGATCACGGGCTCGAACCCGAAGGCCAAGCGCATCGAGTTCCGCGCCCCCGACGCCTCGGGCAACCCGTATCTCGCCTTCGCCGCGCAGCTCATGGCAGGCCTCGACGGCATCAAGAACCGCATCGAGCCGCACGAGCCCGTCGACAAGGACCTCTACGAGCTCCCGCCCGAGGAGGCCAAGAACATCCCGCAGGTGCCGAACTCCCTGCTGGACTCGCTCGAGGCGCTCCGCGCCGACCACCAGTTCCTCCTCGAGGGCGGCGTGTTCACCGAGGAGCTCATCGAGACCTGGATCTCCTACAAGTACGAGAACGAGATCCTGCCGATCGCTCAGCGCCCGCACCCGTTCGAGTACGAGCTGTACTTCGGAGTCTGAGCCGACCGCGGATCGCGAGAGAGCCCGTCCCCATCCCGGGGCGGGCTCTCTCGCCGTCCGGGGGGACTGTGCGATTACGGTAGCCTCAATCCTCCGTACTCATCCGAGGTGACTTCCTACGCATAAACAGACATTTCGCTATCAGCTGACCACGTCTTCGCCTATGCTCGATCCCGCAGCCGGGGGCTCGCAGGAAGAGGGCAGCATGTCGCAGGACTATGAGGTCGACACGGACGTGTTGCGGGCGATGGCGGCGAAGACGCGACGCATCGTCGCAGACGTCGGATCGACCGACCTCGCCCCGCCGACGAGTGCCGGCCACGAGTGGGTGGTCGCAGCCTCTGAGCGGTTCGCCGAAGCCTGGTCTGCGGGCCTCGCGTCCCGGGTGACGGACTCCGACGACTTCACCGAGCGTTTGGCGACGACGGCCCGGGTCTTCGACGAGGGGACGGATGCCGCGAAGGCCGAGGTCGACGCGATGATCTGGGAAGAGTGATGGAGCTCGGGCAGACCCGCTCCGCCACTGCCCTCATTCCTGGCTCCCCCGGCGAGGTCAGGGCGACGGCCGAGGCATGGAAGGCACACGGCGTGGCTGCGGCACGGGTGCGCGACCAGCTCGCGACGCTCGACGACGACGGCACCTGGACAGGCGAGGCCTACGACGCGTACTTGGCGCGCTTCGATCGTCAGCTGCTGCACTGGTCGAACGCCGGCGACGGGCTCCGCGAGGGCGCTCACGCCCTCTTCACCTGGGCGGATGCGCTGGAGTGGGCGCAGGAGGAGGCCGCGCGCGCCATCACCCTGTGGGACGAGGCCGGGCAGCAGGCCGCCACGGCACTGGACGCGCACCGCGCGTACGTCCGCGAGCTTCGGGTCGGGCAGGGCCTCCGGCACCCGGAGGCGGAGGTGCCGTTCGTCGACCCGTCCGGTCCGGCGCATGAACAAGCCAGAGAGGTGCTGTTCAATGCCCGGGCGACGCTGGAGGTGTTCGCCCGAGACTGCGCAGTCCGGTTGGACCAGGCTGCAGAGGCCGCGCGCATGCCGCTCACCGAGGCTGAGGCCGCGACCGCAGCCCAGCATGCCGTCACCGAGGTGGTGTTCACGCTCGCTGTCGTGCAGCCGTTCCAGGCCACGATGGACATGCTCGCCGTCTCCGCGCAGACGCTGTGGGAGCACCCGGACATCATCCTCGAACTTCTCGGCGGGGCTGCAACCTTCATCGGAGGCACCGCACTCGCCGTCGGTGGCGGAGGTCTGACGGTGACCGGAGTCGGCGCTCTCGCCGGTGCGCCCGCCATCACCGCGGGCGTCGGCGTCGCCGGAGTCGGTGCAGGGCTCATCGGCGACGCGGCAGGGCGATGGTTCCGCGAAACCGACAGAGCCGCCGACCCGCGCAAGGGCGTCGACCGTGGAGACGGACGAGACTACGAGGGCAAATACGCAAACGGTCAGGAGAACAAGCCGTGGGTCGACAAAGAGAAAATCGGACTTGACAAGTTCGCCGCTGAAGAGCAAGTGGAAGTGATCCGCACCAAAGCCAAGGTGGGATACGACGGCGCGCCGCAGGACGGCCGATACTATGACGGCCTCGTCCGAAACCCTGATGGGACGTTCACAGCTATCGAGATCAAGTCAGGTGGTGCTTATGACGCGTACTTTCGGCCAGGGAGCACACAGCGCCAGTTCGACGCGCAGGTGAACGATGGGGCCGTCGCGAGAGGGCGGCTCAATGGTGAGAGTATCGAGATTTCTAGGGTGATTGTCAGAAGGGAACCATGAGCAACTACGGACCGTTCGCAGAGAGAACCCCGCGCGGCCAGGAAGGGTGGATCGAAGAGGTCTTTCGTCCGGTCCCGGACACTCTTCGGCTGAGGCTCGCAGCGCTGGACGGCCTGGAGACATTCACCTACATCATCTGGCGGGGCAGCGACCCGACGAGCATCGTGGGGTTCGAGTCCAAGCCTGGTGGATCCTTCATGCAGGCGGCGGGTTCAGCCGATCAGATGACCGTGGAAGTCCGGTTGGCGGGGCCTGATGGTGAGAGCCACCTCTATGCGGTGGGGCGTGCCGAGCCCGTCGACGGGACGACGACGCTGATCCCGATCAGTCAGACCCGTGCGGTGCGCGTGTTCTCGAACGTCGGCCCCTGGGTGCAGGTGTACGCCCCGGGCGCCGCCGTGGTCAGCACCTCGCCGAAC
>NZ_SSDN01000015.1:0-20292 GCF_004794355.1 Microbacterium sp. K36
ACGGAGAGCCGGAGCCCGATGCCGCGCCGGACGAGGCGGACTCCGCGGCACCCTCGGAGAGCGCCCTGGTCAGCCGGCCGGCGACGAGACCGGCGAGCGCGGCCACGGCGATGAACGTGCCGGGCTTCGCCCGCGCGTACGACTTCACCTCGGTGAGCAGCGACCCGGGGTCGCGGTCGCCGGTCCAGCCGGCGATGCCCTGGATCCGGGTCGACGCCTGACGAACGAGATCGGCGGCGACACCGCCGTCGGAGCGCTCCGCCATCGTGCTCAGCTCCCCGCCCACGGACCGGAGTCCGTCCGCGACGCGGCGCTGCTGCACCGCCGCCTGGTCCGACAGCTCGGTCTTGGTCTGGTGGTACAGGTCTCGCACCTGATCCTTGGCCTCATGGGCGACCGCCCCCGCTTCGGCCTTCGCCGTCTCGACGACGTCCGCGGCCTGGCCCTTCGCCGTGTCGGCGACACCCGCGGCCTCATGCGCGGCGGTCCGGACGGTGCCCGGAGACTCGGTCGTACCGCTGCCCGCGGCACCTTCTGCATTGCTCTGCGACATCGTTCTTCCTCTCGACTCCCGCCGACGGCCGCCGACGTGTGAGCAGGTCTCCCCCGGGTGCGGCGATCACCGTGAGGGTTGACGCGGCTCACGGAGGGCATTACCGTGCCGGGGCTCCGCACGGCCGCCGCACCCGCCTACGATGGGGGCCATGGCCGACAAGCCGCAGTGGCTCATCCGCGAAGACGCGAGCGTTCCGGTGCTCGTCGCGCTCGCGCTGCGCCAGCTGCTGGGCATCAGGGCGCCACTGGATCTGCCGTCCCTCCGCGACCTCTCGGTGCGCGCCCCCGACGCGGCGGACGCCCCGCCCGAGGTCGAAGCGCAGTGGCAGGGGTACTGGGACATGACCGTGGAGCCCCGGGCTCATCACTCCGGTGTGCCGCTGGAGCTTGTCGACGGCTTCGACACCCTGGTGGCCCTCCCGGCGAGCGGCGCCGAGGCGCTCTCCGCCGCGATCCGGCCGCATGCCGGAACCGCCCTCCGGTACGCCACCGCCGCGCACGACCGGTACGTCGGGTCGATGAAGAGCCACACCGGCGGGGACGCCTACCGGGCGTACGCGAGCGCGATCGCGGAGTTCGAGCGTGACATCGGACGCCGCGCGCACTCGTTCGAGCTGAACGTGCAGGTGCTGCCCCTGTCGCAGCGCGGGATCTGGTGGATCGGCGACCTCACGGTCGCGGTGACCGACGGGCTCCGCCGGGACGTCGTGGCGTTCGACTCCGCCATCCGTCCCGTGATCGCCGAGCTCGCCTAGGCGGGGTCGGTCGTCGTGTCATCCTCGTCGACCACGGTCTCCCGGTCGACCTTCACGACGCGGTCATGGCGGCGGGCGATCCGCTCGAGGATGAGTCCGGCGACGCCACCCAGCGCCAGACCGATCGGCACGGTCCAGAGCAGCAGGAAGCCGAACACCTGACCAGGCGGGTAGACGACATCGAGCGCCTGCGACTGCTCGAAGCTGCCGACCATGGTCAGGATGCCGGCGGCGATGACGCCCAGCACGACCCCGATGCCCATGAGCACGCCGTACCGCGGCACGCGGCGCACGGTCGCTTCGACGGTCTGGTGGGTGTCGTGGGAGGGCATGCGTCCATTGTCCCACCCTCTGTGGGCCTGCGCAGCCGCACGCGGAACCGCCCTCCCCGCTCACCGGGGAGGGCGGTTCCGATAGCCGACGGACTCAGACCTCGGTCGTCGTCTCGGCCGGCTCCCCCCTCCGGGTGCGACGCACGATCAGCACCCCGCCCGTCGCGGCCAGCGCCACGACGACCAGCCCGCCCACGATCCAGGGCCACACCGGGGCTTCCTCCGTGGCGACCGGCGCGCTGATCGCGGTCACCGCCGCGTCCGCCGCGGCCTCCGGCTCGGACTCCTCCTCGGCGGGAGTGCCGCAGGCGCCGTCGACCGGGATCACGGCGGAGACCGGGTCGAGCTCCTCGCCCGCCTCATACGTGCCGAACGCGGAGGCACCGGCCGCGGTCAGCGTCGTGGGAACCGCATCGAGGGTCAGCGCGCCGTCGGCGACGGCGGCGTCCGCGAGGGCGAACTCGGCGAGACGCACGCCCTCTTGTGCCACGGCTTCTCCGGCCTGCGTGGTTCCGGTCACGTCGAACACGAGGTAGCCGGTGTCGCCCGCGAGCTCGACGCGCGCGTTCGCCAGCGTCGTGTTCAGCGCCCCGTCGTGGCCCGTGAAGGCGATGCTGCCGCCGTAGGCGACCAGACCTGCGCGCGCCGCGTCGCCCAGCGAACCGGTGCCGTTCGACCACACGAAGGCGGGGTACTCGTAGGTCAGGTCGGTGAGCGTCCAGCCGCCCCGCGCGATGCCCTCGATGTACGTGCGGAACGACTCCTTGTAGCCCCAGTGCAGGGTCGCCCCCTCGACCGTGCACACGCCGATCTCCGCGGTCTCTCTGGTGAGCGTGAACGCGAGACCGCGATCCACCGAGCCCTGGAAGGTGAGCGTGTGCTCGCCGTCCGCGAGCGTGGCCGGGAGGGCACCCGACCACGTCGCGACACCCGCCGCGTCCGCCGTCACCGTGCCGAGCAGCACGGGGGTCGAGTACACGACCACCTTGATGTCCTCCTCGTTCGCACGGAAGCCGGAGGCGGAGACGGTGGCCGTCTTCCCGGCGGCGAGCGCGGCGAGGTTCTCCTCGTCGACCTCGATACCGGCCGCCGTCGGCGCGGTCGTCGGGAGCGTGGCCTTCGGGGCGACCGCGGCCGCCGCGACCGTGCCCGTCGTGCCCGACGGAGCGGCGGCGACGGAGCCGATCGTGAACGAGACAGGGTTGAGCGTGGTGCCGTACCCCGAGAGGACGCGGTCGCGTCCGGCGTCCGTGAGGGCGGCGGGTGCCGCCGTGTAGGTGACGGCGCCGCCGGCCGCCGTGCGGACGGCGCGGGAGAGGTCGAGGGTCGCGAACGGCACCTGCGCACCCCCGCTCGTCACGAACAGCGTGGCGGAGGACGCCGAGGTGATCCGGATCATCGGATCGGCGACCGTGACGTCGAGCACCCCGTGGTGGCCGGTGAAGCGCACGGCACCGCGGTAGACGACACTGCCGCGTCCGGAAGCCGCGTCGAAGTCGCCGCCCACGGTCTGCCCGAACTGGAACTGGCCGCCGGACCGGGTGGCGCCACCGGACACGGCGATCGCGCCCTGGGCGATCGGGCCGGTGATGTAGTTCGTGAACGAGGATGAGATGGCCCAGCGCAGCGACCCGCCGGGGACGGTCGCGTCCGGCTTCGTCGGCGTCACCGGGGGCTTCGGCGTGACCGGGGGCTTCGGCGCGGTCGGCTTCTCGCCGAGGAGTGCACGCCACTGCGCGTCGGTGATCGTGACCGCTCCGCGCGCGTAGATGGTGTCGGCGGTCGGCATCGTGTGCTGCTCCCACACGATCGCCTCGTACGTCTTCGACCGGTCGAGGTTCTTCGCCGCCGTATTGAGGTCGACGGCGAAGGCTCCGAAGCCGATGTTCCGGACGTACTGCATGGCGAGGAAGCCGCCGCCTGCGGTCACGTCGGCCTCGGTCCCCGTCTCGATGAGCGCCACGTAGGCGCCGGTGACCGCGCCGAGGTCGGCGGCGGTGACCTTCACCGTCAGCCCGTCCGCGGCGGTGGCGCCGGCGACGGCGGTCGTGACCGACGGCCCGGAGGAGGGCAGCAGGGCGTCCCACTGCGCGTCGGTGACGGTGACGGTGGAGCGTGCGTAGATCGTGTTCGCGTTCGGCATCGTGTGCTGCTGCCAGACGATCACCTCGTACGCCTTCGACCGATCGAGAGCGCTCGCCGCCGCGGTCAGGTCGACGCTGAAGCCGCCGCCGGTGATGCCGCGCACGTACTGCATCGCGAGGAAGCCGCCTCCGGCGGTGACATCGGCCTCGGTGCCCTTCTCGATCAGCGCGGCGTAGGCACCGGTGACGGCACCGAGCTTCGTCGCCGCGGCCGTGACCGTGAGGCCGTCCTCGGCCGTCGCCGCGGTCACGGTGGTCGTCAGCCCCGAGGCGATGCGGTAGTCCAGAGCGACGCTGCGCTCCTGGCCGGCGTTGACGACACCGCCTGCCGGGTAGGTGTACACGCCGTAGGTGCCGGGCGTCGCCGGGGTGTCCTTCAGCGTGAGCGTGACCTGGAACGAGCCCTCGGGCGAGATGTCCGCCCACTGTGCGCGGATCGCACCCTGGTACTGCGTCGGGACCTGGGCCAGCACACCCTCGGCGAGCGCCCAGGACTGAGCGCCGACCGAGCGCGCCGAGGACGGCGCCCCCTGCGAGGGCTGCCACGTGGACGCGAAGTTGCCGAAGACCACATAGGTGCCCTGGGCCAGGTTCGACGGGATCGGGACGCCGCGTCCGCCGACGTTCGCGGTCGGGTCGTATCCGGTGCCCTTGACGACGATCTCGTCGCCCGCCTGGAGGCGAGCGCCCGCAGCGGGCGTGGTGCCGTCGGCGAGGAACACCTCGATGGCGGCTTCGGCGGGCGCCGGCTCTGTCTCCCCGGGCTCCGTCTCACCCGGAGTCGTCTCTCCGGGCTCGGTCTCCCCCGGCTCGGTCTCCCCCGGCTCCGTCTCACCGGGCTCGGTCTCCCCCGGCTCCGTCTCCCCCGGCTCGACGGGCGTCGTTCCGAAGACCGTGTCCCACTGCTCCGGCGTCACCGTGACGTCGCCGCGGCCGTAGATCGTGGCGGCTGTCGGCGCGGAGTGCTGCTGCCAGACGAGCACCTCGTACGTCTTCGTCCGGTCCAGGGACGCCGCGGGCGCCTGCAGCGTGAAGGACGTGGCCCCCTGCTGCACGCTCGGGAAGGGCAGCGCGAACGCGGCGTAGCCACCGCCGGCGGAGATGCCGCTCTCGGTGCCAGACACGATCAGTGCGGCATAGACGCCCGTCACGTCCGGCAGACCCTCGGCCCGCACCTGCACGGTGAGGCCGCTGGTGTCGGCGGACGACACCGCCGCGGTGACGGTCGCCGCGGCCGCGTGGGCCGGCGGGCTGACCATCGCCCCGGCGGCGACGAGGACGAAGGAGACGAGGGCGGCGAGCAGGACACGCAGGCGTGTGCTCGCTGAGGGGGTATGTGCTGTGGCGTTCACGGTTCTCCGCGGCCCGCGGGGCGCGATCGATCGCGCGCCCCTGCGGCGCCGCACGGCAGTCGGGCGAAGGTGGACTTTGGTTAGGCTTGGCTAAGCAAGCCGCCGATCCCGAGCGTAGAGGGGCGCCGGTGAGGGCGTCAAGTTTTAGGGTAGCCTTGCCTAATGCGACGCGCTCCTGCCCTGCTTCTCGCCGCCGCCCTGGCTCTCGGACTGGCCGCCTGCGCCGGGTCGGACTCCGGTCCGGCGCAGACCCCTGCCGTCGACGACGCCTGCCCACAGGCCTCGACCCCTCTCGCCGATCTCGATCTGGTCGCCGACGTGCGCGGGGCCACGGGGCCCTCGACCGCGTGCCTCGCGAGTCACGCGGTCGCCGCCGTCGACGACGACACCGCCCCGGCGCTCCCGGTCACCGTGACCGACAGCGAAGGCCGGGAGGTCGAGATCACGGACGTCGACCGCATCCTCCCGATCGACATCTCCGGCACGATCGCCGCCACGGTGTTCGCGCTCGGGCTCGGCGATCAGGTCGTCGGGCGCGACGCGTCCACGCAGTTCCCCGGCACCGAGGACCTTCCGGTCCTCACCAAGACCGGGCACACGCTTAACCCGGAGGCCATCCTCGAGCTGGCCCCGACCGTCGTGCTCACCGACACCACGATCGGCCCGAAAGAGGTCCGCCAGCAGCTGCGGGATGCGGGCATCGCGGTCGTCGTCATCTCCAGCGACCGCCGGATCGACACCACCGACGCCCTCGTGACGGAGATCGCCACGGCCCTCGGCGTCCCGACGCGCGGCGCGGCGCTCAGCGCCCGCCTCGACGCCGAGCTCGACGCCGCCATCGCGGAGATCGCCGACGTCACCCCGTCCGCCGCGACGGACCGCGCACGCATGCTCTTCCTGTACGTACGCGGGAGCGCCAACGTGTACTACATCTTCGGCGAGGACTCCGGGGCGGACTCCCTCATCGATGCGGTCGGCGGTGTCGACGTCGCGGAGGAGATCGGCTGGGAGGGCATGAAGCCGATGACCGCGGAAGCACTCGTCGCCGCGCAGCCCGACGTGCTCGTGATGATGACGGATGGGTTGGAATCGGTGGGCGGCGTCGACGGGCTCATCGAACGCATCCCCGCCATCGCCGAGACCCCGGCCGGAGCGCATCGCCGCGTGATCGACATGGCCGACGCCGAGATCCTCAGCTTCGGCCCCCGGTCGGCCGACGTGATCAGCGCCCTCGCGCGGGCCCTGTACGCGCCGGGACCCGCCTCGTGACCGGCGAGGTCGTCACCCCGACGCCGACCCGGCATCGGGGACTGCGCTTCGCGACGGTCGTCATCGCCCTCGTCATCGGCCTTCTCGTCACGGGCGTCGCGTCGATCACCAGCGGGCAGTACGACCTGTCGCCGACCGCGCTCCTGGACGTCCTGTTGCGCGGCCTCGGCATCGACACCGCCGGGACTCCGGCCGCGGCGACCGACGAGGGCGTGATCTACAACCTCCGTCTCCCCCGACTGGTCCTCGGCCTGCTCGTCGGCGCCGCGCTCGCGGTCTCCGGCGTGCTCATGCAAGCCATCTTCGGCAACCCCCTCGCGGACGCCGGCGTCGTGGGCGTCTCCTCCGGCGCGGCGCTCGGAGCGGCGGCCAGCATCACATTCGGCCTGGCCACCTTCGGCATGTGGACGACGCCCGCCTTCGCCTTCCTCGGCGGTCTCGCGGCCGTCTTCTCCGTCTACCTCCTGAGCCGCTCCGGGGGCCGCACCGAAGTGGTCACGCTGCTGCTCACCGGCATCGCGATCAACGCCATCGCCGGCGCCGGCATGGCCTTCCTCACGTTCCTCGGCACGACCTCGACCAGGGAGCAGATCGTGTTCTGGCAGCTCGGCTCGCTGAACGGCGCCCTCTGGTCGAACATCCAGCTCGTCGCGCCGCTCGTGGCGATCGGGATCGTCGTCGCCCTGATCGTGGCGCCGGGTCTGGATCTCTTCGCCCTCGGCGAGCGCACCGCCCGGCATCTGGGCGTGCCGGTCGAGCTGCTGCGGATGGTGGTCATCGTCACGGTGGCACTGCTCGTCTGCGCCGCGGTCGCCTTCGCGGGGATCATCGGGTTCGCGGGTCTCGTCGTGCCCCACCTGATGCGCATGCTGATCGGCCCCGCACACCTCCCGCTCGTGATCGCCTCCGCCCTCGGCGGCGCGCTCCTCATCGCGACCGCCGACCTCGTGGCGCGCACGGCCGTACCGCTCGCGGACCTCCCCATCGGCATGATCACGTCCCTCGTGGGCGGCCCGTTCTTCCTCTGGCTCCTCGTGCGGACGCGGCGGCGGTCGGGGGGATGGGCGTGAGCCCGCGCCTGCGGGGCCAGGGGCTCACGGTGCGGGTCGGGGACGGACGCACCATCCTCGACGACGCGGCCATCTCCATCCACGCCGGCGAGGTGCACGCCCTCGTCGGGCCGAACGGCGCAGGCAAGTCCACCCTGTTCGGCGTGCTCTCGGGAGACGTCGTTCCGACGTCCGGCACCGTCCTCCTCGACGGCCGTCCCGTCGCGGGTGTCCGTCCCCGCGATCTCGCCCGGCGACGGGCCGTGCTGCTGCAGGAGAACACCGTCACCTTCCCCTTCACGGTCGAGCAGGTCGTGCGGATGGGACGCACGCCGTGGGCGCGGAGCCCCGCCGCCGAGGAGGACGACAGCGCCGTGGCGGCGGCGATGGCGACGACCGAGGTCACGGCGCTGCGGGAGCGCTCCGTCCCCTCGCTCTCCGGCGGTGAGCGCGCGCGGGTGGCGCTGGCCCGCGTGCTCGCCCAGGACACCGGGATCCTGCTGCTCGACGAGCCGACGGCGGCCCTGGACCTGAAGCATCACGAAGACGTCATGCGGGTGATCCGCAGGCGGGCGAAGGCCGGGGTCGCGGTCGCGGTCGTGCTGCACGACCTCAACGCCGCTCTCGCGCACGCCGACCGCGTCACTCTGCTCGCGGGCGGTCGGGTCTCCGCCACCGGCACGCCGGACGAGGTCCTCACGGCCGCACGGATCGAGGAGGTCTACGGGCAGCCCGTCGACGTCTTCCCGCACCCGCACACCGGGGTGCCGCTCGTCGTGGCCCGGCGCTAGGGGCGCAGCGGGAGGACTCCGGTGAGATCCGCGCGCGTGCCCGAGGCGTGGATGCGCCCGGCCGTCGCCGCATCCGCCCATGCCTCCGCGCCGGTGGCGACCGCGATCCAGGTGGCGGCGTCCATCTCCACCACGTTCGGCGGAGTTCCACGGGTGTGACGCGGGCCCTGGATCACCTGCACGGCTCCGAACGGAGGGACGCGCACCTCGACGCTGTTCCCGGGCGCCTTCTCGTCGAGCAGCTGCAGCAGGTAGCGCACGGCAGTGGCGAGCTCCGGCCGCGCCGGCTTCGTCCCCGCGGCTTCCGCCTCCCGCACGGCGCCGAGCGCCGCGCGCCCGTCGACGATGTCGATCTTCCTGGCCATCCCCCCACCCTAGATCCGCTGCGGCGGCCCCGGTCATAAGCTCGATGGCATGAGCATGCATCCCCAGGGCGCCCGCGCCGAGCTGCTCGCCGCCGCGGCCGACCACTCCTGGAGCGTGCCGATCCCTCCGCTCGCGGATCCGGGCCGCGCCCACGACGCCTCGGTGCTCATCCTCTTCGGCGTCCTCGACCGCATCCCCGCACCGACCGTCGACGCGGCCGTCGCGCGCGACCTCGACGTCCTGCTGCAGCGTCGCGCCCCGACCCTCTCCTCGCATCCGGGCCAGGTCTCCTTCCCCGGCGGGCGCGCCGAAGCGGCCGATGCCGACGCGGTCGCCACGGCGCTGCGCGAGGCCGAGGAGGAGACCGGCCTCGATCCCGCGGGAGTCGAGGTGCTCGCCACGCTCCCCGTGATCCCCCTCGCCGCGAGCAACCACCTCGTCACCCCTGTGCTCGCCTGGTGGCAGTCGCCGTCGCGCGTCGTCGCCGTCGACCACGCGGAGACCGTCGAGGTGTTCCGCGTCCCCGTCGCGCAGCTCCTCGACCCGGCGACCCGCTTCACCTCGACCCTGTCCCGCGCCGGGCGCACGTTCCGCGGACCCGCGTTCGACGTCGACGGCACGATCGTGTGGGGTTTCACCGCCATGGTGCTCGACGCTCTGTTCGACGCCACCGGCTGGACCGTGCCCTGGGACACCGCGGACGAGCGTCCCACCGAGCTCTGACCCCGCCGACCTCCGTGCACAACTCCGGAGAACCGCGGCCGATCTGTCGGAGATGCCATCGAATCGCCGCGGGCGGGCCGATCGTCCTGAGTTGTGAACGCCGGACCGGCCGAAATCCCGCGCACGCGCCTCGATAGGCTGGACGGGTGAAGATCCTCGTCCTCGGTTCCGGTGCCCGTGAGCACGCGATCATCCTGGCGCTGCGCGCCGAGTCCCCCGCGCACGAGATCCTCGTCGCCCCCGGCAACGCGGGCATCGCGCAGGACGCGACACCCGTCGCCCTCGACCCGCTCGACGGCGCCGCGGTGACGGCCTTCGCGAACGAGCACGCGATCGACCTCGTCGTCATCGGCCCGGAAGCCCCTCTCGTGGCGGGCGTCGCGGACGAGCTCCGCGGTCGCGGCATCCCCGTCTTCGGGCCGGGCAAGGCCGCCGCGCAGCTCGAGGGCTCCAAAGCCTTCGCCAAGCGGGTCATGGACGCCGCCGGTGTGCCGACGGGCCGCGCGGTCCGCGCCGCCACGGTCGCCGAGGTCGAGGCCGCGTTCGACGACCTCGGCGCCCCCTACGTCGTCAAGGCCGATGGGCTCGCCGCCGGCAAGGGCGTCATCGTCACCTCCGACCGCGCCGAGGCCCTGGCCCACGCGGAGCAGTACCTCCCGGCCGGCCCCGTCCTCGTCGAGGAGTTCCTGTCCGGCCCCGAGGTCTCGCTGTTCTTCCTCAGCGACGGCGACACCGTGCGCGCGCTCAGCCCGGCACAGGACTTCAAGCGGGCCCTCGACGGCGACGCCGGCCCCAACACCGGCGGTATGGGGGCGTACTCCCCGCTGCCCTGGCTCGCGGAGCAGTTCGGCAGCGAGCAGGCATTCGTGGAAGAGGTCACCCGCGACGTCGCCCTTCCGGTCGTCCGGCAGCTCGACGCCGAGGGCACCCCGTTCATCGGCCTCCTCTACGCCGGTCTCATCCTCACCCCGCAGGGCGTGCGGGTGATCGAGTTCAACGCGCGCTTCGGCGACCCGGAGACCCAGGTCGTGCTGCCGCGACTGGAGACCCCGCTGTCCCAGCTCCTCTTCGCCGCCGCCTCCGGCACCCTCGAGGACCAGCCGGAGCCGGTGTTCCGCGATGAGGTCGCGATCACCGTGGTCCTGGCGAGCGAGGGGTACCCGGAGGCGCCGCAGACCGGGCGTCCGATCGAGGGTCTGGACGATGCCGCCGCCGTGGAGGCGGTCCGCCTGGTGCACGCCGCGACCGCGAGTCCCGACGCACCGGGGGGTTCGCTCATCGCGACGGGTGGCCGTGTGCTGAACGTCGTCGCCGTGGCCCCGGACTTCCGCACCGCCCGCGACCGCGCCTACGACGCCCTCGGCCGCATCCGCCTCGAGGGCTCGCACCACCGCACCGACATCGCTGCCCGCGTCGCTCGCTGACCCACTTCAAATCGCTTGAATGGCTGCATCCCGACCGGGAATGCAGCCATTTGCGTGATTCGAAGCGGATTCTTGACAAGACTCACTTTCTTCAAGAAAGTAGCAGGATGCCGCTCCGCTCCGACTGGTCCTCTGCGTCCTGCCCCATCGCCCGCGCCGCCGACGTGATCGCCGATCCGTGGGTGCTCCTCATCCTGCGAGAGCTCTTCTCCGGCCGCACCCGGTTCGACGAGCTGCGAGACGCCTCCGGTGCCGCGGACTCGGTCCTGGCGCGTCGGCTCGCCCTGATGACGGAGGCCGGACTCGTGGCCCGGGACGACAGCGGCGAAGGGCGGAAGGGGTACCGGCTCACCGCAGCCGGCAAGGAGACGCTGCCCATCCTGCACGCGTACGCACGGTTCTCCCGCCGCACCGACCCCGAGGGCCCGTGGGGACTGGTCGTGTCCTGTGCGCGGTGCGGGACCGCCGCCGAGTCCGCGGACTGGTGCTCCCGGTGCGCCGCTCCCCTCGACGCCGGCAGCACTCTCTGGGCGCGACGGAGCATGGGCGGCGAGCCCTTCGCCCTGCTCGGCGGACACGCCGCATGACCGCCGAGTCCCTCGACCGCCCCGCCGAGACCCGACGCCGCCTCCACCCCGCGTGGACGGTCGCCCTCGTCGCCCTCATCGCCCTCATCGGTGCCGCGGGATTCCGCGCCGCCCCCGGGGTCCTCATGGTCCCGCTCGAAGAGGAGTTCGGCTGGACCACGGCCGAGCTCTCCCTCGCCGTCTCCGTCAACCTCCTGCTCTACGGCCTGATCGCTCCTTTCGCCGCGGCGCTGATGCAACGGTTCGGCATCCGCGCGGTGACGGTCGTCGCGCTCTTCGTGATCGGCGCCGGGGCCGCGCTCAGCGTCTTCGTCGCGACACCGGGACAGCTCATCCTCACGTGGGGCGTGCTGATCGGCCTCGGGACGGGATCGATGGCTCTGGTGTTCGCGGCCACCATCACCGACACGTGGTTCGCCACGCGGCGCGGGCTGGTCTCCGGCGTGCTCACCGCCGGCAGCGCGACGGGACAACTCATCTTCCTCCCGGTGATCGCGGCCGCGGCGGAGGAGATCGGCTGGCGCGGAGCCTCGCTCATCATCGCGGGCGGCGCGCTCGCTGTGGTGCCCCTCGTCTGGATCTTCCTCCGCAACCGCCCGAGCGACCTCGGCGTCGCACGCTAGGGCGAGAGCGCGGAGCCCATCACCTCCGCTCCGCGCCCCCGCGGGACGGCGTGGGGTGCCGCTCGACTCGCGCTGACGACGCTCCGTGACGCCGCCCGCACGCGGACGTTCTGGGCTCTGGCTGCCGGATTCGCGATCTGCGGCGCAACGACGAACGGGCTGATCGGCACGCACTTCATCCCGAGCGCCCACGACCACGGGATGCCGACGACGACGGCCGCCGGCCTGCTCGCGGTGGTCGGTGTGTTCGACATCCTCGGCACCGTGTTCTCCGGATGGCTGACCGACCGGGTGAACCCGCGCATCCTGCTCGCCGCCTACTACGCCCTCCGCGGGGTGAGCCTGGTGTTCCTGCCGAGCCTGCTCTCGGCGGAGGTGCAGCCGAGCATCGTCGTGTTCATCGTGATCTACGGCCTGGACTGGGTCGCGACCGTGCCGCCGACGATCGCCCTCTGCCGGGAGGTCTTCGGCGACCGCGGACCCCTGGTCTTCGGGTGGGTGTTCGCGGCGCACCAGATCGGCGCCGGCATCGCGTCCGTCCTCGCGGGGCTCGTACGGGACCACACCGGCCACTACACCGCGGCCTGGTTCGCCGCCGCGGGCCTGTGCGCCGTCGCCGCTCTCGTCAGTGCGACGATCCGTCGGCGACCGTCCCCGTTGAAGTAGCGCAAATGGCTGCATCCCGGCCGGGGATGCAGCCATTTGAGCGATTTGAACCGGGTCAGAGGACCTTGGACAGGAAGTCCTGGAGGCGCTCGTTCTTGGGGGCGCCGAACAGGTCGGCGGGAGTGCCCTCCTCGACCACGACGCCGCCGTCCATGAAGACCGTGCGGTCGGACACCTCGCGCGCGAAGCCCATCTCGTGAGTCACGAGCACCATGGTCATGCCACCCTCGGCGAGGTCGCGGATGACCTGCAGCACCTCGCCGACCATCTCCGGGTCGAGGGCGCTGGTGGCCTCGTCGAACAGCATGATCTCCGGGTCCATCGCGAGTGCACGGGCGATGGCCACGCGCTGCTTCTGACCGCCGGAGAGCGACGCGGGCTTCGCGTCCGCCTTCTCCGACAGGCCGACGCGCTCGAGCAGCGAGCGGGCGCGGTCGCGGGCCTCGACCTTCGTCATGCGGCCGAGCTCGACCGGGGCGAGCGTGATGTTCTCCAGCACGGTCATGTGCGGGAACAGGTTGAAGTGCTGGAACACCATGCCGATGCGCTGGCGCACCTCGTCCAGCTTCACGCTCTTGTCGGTGAGGTCGACCCCGTCGATGATCACGTGCCCCGACGTCGGCTCCTCGAGCTTGTTGAGGCAGCGCAGCAGCGTCGACTTGCCGGAGCCGGAGGGGCCGATCACGGCGATGACCTCACCGTCCTCGACCGTGAGGTCGATGCCCTTGAGCACCTCGTTGTCGCCGAACGACTTGTGCAGGTCCCTGACCTCGATCTTGCTCATGCGTTGGCCTTCCTCTCCAGGCGGTTCGCGAGCAGCGTCAGGAGCGTGATCACGACGAAGTAGATGATGGCGACGATCGTCAGCACCTGCGCCGAGAGATACGTCGAGGCGATGATCTGGCGCGACACGAACGTCAGTTCGGCGAGACCGATGACGCTGATGAGCGAGGTGTCCTTCAGCGTGATGATGCCCTGGTTCACGAACGACGGGATCATGATCCGGAACGCCTGCGGCAGCACGACCTTGCGCATCGTCTTCCAGTGGCTGAGGCCGAGCGAGCGCGACGCCTCCGCCTGACCGGGGTCGACGGCCTGGATGCCGCCGCGGATGATCTCCGTCATGTACGCACCGGTGTTCAGCGACAGGGTGATCGCACCGGCCACGAACGGGTCGAACTTGAGGTCGGGGATCAGCTGCGGGATGGCGAAGAACACGAAGAACGCCTGGATCAGGATCGGGGTCCCGCGGAAGACGTAGACGTAGGCCGTCGCGATCCACCGGAACGGCGCGAACTTCGACAGGCGCCCGAAGCCGAAGATGATCCCGAGGATGAACGCCGCGATCACCGCGACGATCGTGGCGAGGATGGTGAGCCACAGCCCCTGCATGAGGGCCGGCCAGTACTTCACCGCGACCGAGATGATGTCGGTGGGCTGCGCCTCCTGCGCGTCGTCACCCGTCGCGAGGTAGGTGTCCACGATCTCGTCGTACTCGCCGGAGTCCTGCAGGTTGGCGAGGCCGGCGTTGAACATCTCCAGGAGCTCGGCGTTCTCGCCCTTGTTCACCGCGAAGCCGTACTCGCCGCCGAGCGCGGGCTCGCCGACGAGACGGAAGCCCGACCCCTGCTGGATGCCGTAGGCGAGCACGGGGAAGTCCTCGAAGTAGCCGACGGCCTGTCCGGCCTTCACCGCATCGACCATGTCGGTCGTGTCCTGGTAGGGCGTGATCCGGAAGCCGTACTCGTCGGCGTTCTCCTCGGCGAAGGTCTGCCCCTGGGTGCCGGTCTTCACCGCGACGGTCTTGCCGTCGAGGTCGTCGAGGGACTCGATGTCGCTGGACTCGAGCACCCCGAGCTGCACGCCGCTGGTGAAGTACGGGTCGCTGAAGTCGAAGGTCTGCTGTCGCTCCTCGGTGATCGACATCCCGGCCATGACGGCGTCGACCTGGTTCGACTGCAGCGCCTGCACCGCGGCGTCGAAGCCGAGCTGGCGGATCTCGACCTCGAAGCCCTGGTCCTCCGCGATCGCGCGCAGGAGGTCCATGTCGATGCCGACCAGGTCGCCGGACTCGTTCGTGAACTCGAACGGCGCGAAGGTCGTGTCGGTGCCGATGACGTAGGTCTCGCCGTCGTCGGCCGCGGTGGCGGGCGCGGCTCCGGCAAGCAGCGCCCCGGCGGCGACGAGTGCGGCGAGAGCGGTCGCGCCGGCGGTGCGGCCGAACCGCCGCAGACGGCTCGGCGGAGAGGATGGGTGGCGGCTCACGTCGAGTGCTCCTCGGGGTTCGGAAGGGCGACCCGGCGGCCGCCGACCATCCACCCTAACCCCGCTCCTCCCGCGCACCGGAATCTCGGCGCGACCCCGAACAGCGCCGGAACCCGCGTGGATACCGGCGTGTCGGGGTCATCGCGGTCACGCCGGAGGGGTCGCGGCGACGGCCTCGTCCTTCCGATCCTGCCCGCGGAGGAACAGCGAGGCGACCAGCGCGATGAGGATCACACCGGCGGGCAGCAGCAGCGTCTGGGACATGCCGGCCGCGAAGCCCTCGGCGACCTGCGGCGGCAGCGCGCCGCTCCCGGTGCCGGCCGGAGCGTCGGCCAGACCGGGGAGGTTCGCCTCCAGCCGCGACTGCATGAACGCGGCGATCGAGGCGGAGCCGATGACCGAGCCGATGGTGCGGGTGGTGTTGTAGATGCCCGCGCCGGCACCGGCCTGTCGCGGCGGTAGCTTGCGCGTGGCCGTGGTCGCCAGCGGCCCCCACATGCCCGCATTGCCGATGCCCATGAGCGCGGACGGCAGCAGGAACATCAGGATCGGGGTGTCCATCGTGGTCAGGGCCGAGTACCAGACCAGGGCGCCTGCGACGCAGAGCAGACCGGGGACGAGGATGATGCGCGGGTCGACGCGGTCCAGGATCTTGCCGGCGACCGGGGCGAGCACGCCCGACAGCACGGCCATCGGGATGAGCAGCATCGCGGCCTCGGTCGGGGTGAGGCCGCGCGCGGTCTGCAGGAAGAACATCATCGGCAGCGACATGCTCGTGACCGTGAAGCCGACCGCCGCGATCGCCACGTTCGCGCCGGAGAAGTTCCGGTCGCGGAAGAGGGCGAGGGGCACGAGAGGTTCGCTGCGGGTACGCGCCTGCTGCACGATGAAGAGCGCGAGCACCACGACGCCGGCGATGATGAGACCCCAGACCGAGATCGGTCCCGCGATGGTTCCCCAGTCGTACTTCTCGCCCTCCTGCAGTCCGAAGACGATGAGGAAGAGCGCGACGGCGCTGAGCACGACGCCGACCACGTCGAACCGGTGCGGATGGGTCTTCAGCCGCGGCACGAGGATCCAAGCGAGCACGAAGGCGACGACGCCGACGGGGAGGTTGACGAAGAAGATCCACTCCCACCCGAAGCCGTCGACGAGCAGACCGCCCGCGAGGGGGCCGACGAGCGTGGCGACGCCGGCCGTGGCACCCCACAGGCCCATCGCCGCGCCGCGGCGGTTCGGCGGGAACGTGCGGGTGATGACGGCCATGGTCTGCGGGGTCATGAACGCGGCGCCGAGCCCCTGCACCGCGCGGGCCGCGATCAGGCCCTCGAGCGTCGTCGACAGTCCGCACCAGAGCGAGGCGAGGGTGAAGACCGCGAGCCCGATGAGGTAGATGTTCTTCGGGCCGAAGCGGTCGCCGAGTCGTCCGGTGATGAGCAGCGGCACGGCGTAGGCGAGCAGGTAGGCGCTGGTGACCCACACGACGTTGTCGAGGTTGTTCGTGTCGGGGTCGAGGGCGGCCTTGATCGCCGGGTTCGCGACGGACACGATCGTGGTGTCGACGAGGATCATGAAGAACCCGATGACGAGGGCCCAGAGCGCGGGCCACGGACTCTTCGGCGCGTGACCGGCGGCGAAGGGCCCCGTCTCGGGCCCCGAGGTCTGGCGGGAATCGGTCATTGCTGTGCAGCCTTTCGCTGGGCGCGGTAGCGGTCGGTGTCGTCGAAGGCGTCGGGGCCCCAGCGGAGCTCGTCGCCGTCGAGGCGGGTGAGGAGGGTGTCGAGCCAGCGGAGCTCCGCGTCGAGCAGCGCCTCCTGCCGTTCGATCTCGACGAGGACCTGCGGCGGGACGCCCTTGGTGCGGGCGGCGGCGAGGCCGTCGTGGTGCAGCGCGTACGAGGCGACGAGGGCCTCCCGCCGTTCCTGGAGCAGTTCCACGGCGTCGTCGCGGTCGAGGTTGTGCGACTCGGCGAGCGCGACGCGGGCGTCGGTCTCGCGGTCGATGCGGGGGAGGGCACGACGCACCCACGCGACCACCGCCTCCCGGCCGGCGTCGGTGAGGGTGTAGGTCGTCCGCTCCGGCCGGTTGCCCTCGCGATCCGTGCCGACCTCGTCGAGCAGGCCGGCCCGCTGGAGCCGGGCGACCGTGTGGTAGAGCGTGCCGTTGGTGACGGTGATGAGCCGGTCGTCGTGCCGCGCGCGGAGCAGGCGCACCATCTCGTACGGGTGCATGTCGCTCTCGCGGAGCAGCGCGAGCACCATCACCCCGAGGGGCGTGAGTCCCGCCACCACATCCCCACTCTTCCCCACGCCTCTCCCCGGTCCTTGTCCCGCACGAATAGTCCACATGGACTATACACCCGCCCCTCCTCCGCCGAGACCCCGGTTTTCCGGCGAGACCCCGGGGTCCCGGCGCGCTCATCCCGGGGTCTCGACGCGAACGCGGGGTCTCGGCGCGGAAGAACACGCATCACCGGGATAATGGGCGGGTGAGCACACCGTCCGCAGGAAACGCGCAGGCCATCCCCGGGTGGCGACACCTCTACTCCGGAAAGGTCCGCGACCTCTACGCCTCGGAGGACCCGGCCGACACCCGCATCCTCGTCGTCGCGTCCGACCGGGTGAGCGCCTTCGACGTCGTGCTCTCCCCCGGCATCACCGACAAGGGCGCCCTGCTGACCCGCCTCAGCCGCTGGTGGTTCGCCCAGCTCGACGTGCCGAACCACCTCACGGACGGCGACCTGCCGGAGGAGGTGGCCGATCGCGCCATGCTCGCCCAGTCGCTCGAGATGCTGCCGATCGAGTGCGTGGTGCGCGGGTACATCACCGGCTCCGGCTGGGCCGAGTACCACGAGCACGGCACGGTGTGCGGCATCGCCCTGCCGGCAGGCCTGCAGAACGGCGACCGCCTGCCCGAGCCGCTGTTCACCCCGGCCTACAAGGCGCCGATGGGCGAACACGACGAGAACATCACGTTCGACCGCGTCGTCGAGCTCGTCGGGGCGGACCGGGCGGCCGAGCTCCGCGACGCCTCCCTCGCGATCTACCGTCGGGCCGCGGCCATCGCCGAGGAGAAGGGCCTCATCCTCGCCGACACGAAGTTCGAGTTCGGGACCGACGCCGACGGCACCCTCCGCCTCGCCGACGAGGTGCTCACGAGCGATTCCTCCCGGTACTGGGACGCTGAGGCCTGGCGCACGGGATCGACCCCGGCCGAGCGGATGGCGAGCTTCGACAAGCAGATCGTGCGCGACTGGCTCGCGGCGAACTGGGACAAGCAGGGCGAGCCACCCGCGCTGCCCGAGGAGGTCGTGGCACGGACGGCCGCCCGGTACCGGGAGCTCATCGACCGCCTCGGCGCCTGACGCCGCGCTCCCCGCGGCCGCGGGACGTACAGGGAAAACTCAGGAATCGGTAGTGTTGCTCCAGCACTCCGCCCCCGATCCCGAACCCTGAGGAGCCCGCATGGCTTTGTGGAAGCTGCACGGAAACGGCCGCACCGTCGAGCCCGGCGCCGTCGTCACCCCCGAGGAACGTCTGTCCTGGCCCGCGACCATCGCCATCGGCGCGCAGCACGTCGTCGCGATGTTCGGCGCCACGTTCCTCGTGCCGACGCTCACCGGCTTCCCGGTGTCGACGACGCTGCTCTTCAGCGGTATCGGCACGCTGCTCTTCCTCCTCATCACGAAGAACCAGCTGCCCAGCTACCTCGGCTCCTCGTTCGCCTTCATCGCCCCCATCACCGCGGCCGTCGCGGCGGGCGGCACCGGTTCGGCCCTCGCGGGCGTGGTCGCGGTGGGCGTGCTCCTCGCGGTCGTCGGCCTCGTCGTGCAGTTCGTCGGCCTGCGCTGGGTCGACGCGCTGATGCCCCCGGTCGTCGCCGGCGCCATCGTCGCGCTCATCGGCTTCAACCTCGCCCCCACCGCCTGGAGCAACTTCGCGCTCGACCCCGTGACGGCCACGATCACCCTCGTCGCGATCATCCTCTTCGCCGTGCTCTTCCGGGGCTTCCTCGGCCGGATCTCGATCTTCCTCGGCGTCGCCGTCGGCTTCATCTGGGCCGCGTTCAACGGCTCGTTCGAGGTGCCCAACCCGCTCCGTGGCGACAAGACCCCCGCCGAGCTCATCGCGGACGCCCCGTGGATCGGCCTCCCGCACTTCCAGTTCCCGGACTTCGTGGAGCCGGGGACCTGGTCGACCATCGCGATGTTCCTGCCCGTCGTGCTCGTGCTCATCGCGGAGAACGTCGGTCACGTGCGCGGCGTCGCGACCATGACCGAAGACCCCGCGATCAACCGCCACACCGGTCGCGCCCTCATCGCCGACGGTGTCGCCACGACCATCGCCGGTGGCTTCGGCGGCTCGGGCACCACGACCTATGGCGAGAACATCGGCGTCATGGCCGCGACCCGCGTGTACTCCACCGCCGTGTACTGGGTGGCGGGTCTGTTCGCGATCCTCCTGGCGTTCTCCCCCAAGGTCGGCGAGGTGTTCAACTCGATCCCCGCGGGCGTGCTCGGCGGGGCGACGACGGCGCTCTACGGCCTCATCGGCATCATCGGCATCAAGATCTGGGTGGACAGCCGGGTCGACTTCTCGCGTCCGGTCAACCAGTACACCGCAGCGGTGTCCCTCGTGATCGGCATCGCCGGGTTCACGATGCAGCTCGGCGACTTCGCCTTCGGCGGGATCGTGCTCGGGACGGTCGCGGCGCTGCTGATCTACCACCTGGGCAACCTCATCGCCCGCGCGCGCAAGACGGGCGCCGACGACCCGAAGCCCCTCGAGCCCGTCGGCCCTCTCGGCGGCGACCCCGCGTAGGTTCCGCCCCGAGCGTCCGCGCGTCCCCGCTGCGTGCGGGACGGTTTTCGCCCCTCCTGCGCCGAGCGGAGGCCCGCTTTCGCACTCGCACCGGGAGCGGACGGCGTGCGCGAGCCCGGGGTACTTCGCGGTCCGGACGGAAAACGCCCTCTCCTCTCACGAGGAGGGGGCGTTTTCGCGCTCGCACGAGCCTTGGTCGCCGCGTCGCGTGCGGGATCGAACTGGGGCCCTCCCGGGCTGCGGAAGGTGCACTTTCGCACTCTCCAGACAGGAACGTCCCGGCCCGCGCGGTGTCCGCCGGTCCGGCCCCTACGGTGCAGGATCGAAAAGGGGCGTGCCCGGCGGGCGGGAGGGATGTAATCGCACTCGCACGCGGGGAATGTTCCCCGGTCGGAGCGCGCGGGATCGGAAACGGGCGTGCCCGGCGGGCGGGAGGACCGTATTCGCACTCTCACGCGGGGGGCGCTGCCGGGGTCAGAGCGTGCGGGATCGGAAAGGGGCGTCTGAAGGGTGCGGGAGGGACGTTTTTGCACTCCGCACGCGGAAGGGCGGGGGACGGGGGCGGGGACGG
>NZ_SSDN01000016.1:0-15108 GCF_004794355.1 Microbacterium sp. K36
CGACAAGGTGCAGCGCGGCGAGCTGATCTCCCGCGTGACGAACGACATCGACAACATGAACCACGGCGGACGCATCGCCATGCTCGGGCTGCCGTCGACCGGGTTCGACATCGACTGGGGCAAGCTCGTCACGCACATGCTCACCATCACCGGGATCTACGGCCGGGAGATGTTCGAGACCTGGAACGCCATGGGGGCGATGCTGCAGACGAGTGCGACGTTGCGCGAAGCGATCGGTCGGGTGATCGCCGAAGTCGTACCGGCGCGCGACTGGGAGCGCGGATTCGCGGCGGCGGAGTCCGCCGGCACGGGCAAGATCATCCTCGACTGGACGGAGCTGTGATGTACGCGACCTTCAAAGACCATGTGGCGCAGGAGCTGGCGGGGATCGAGGAGGCCGGGCTCACCAAGCACGAGCGCGGCATCCGCGGACCGCAGAGGGCGGAGATCACGGCCGACGGCGTCGAGGTGCTCAACTTCTGCGCCAACAACTATCTCGGTCTCGCCGACGACCCCCGGATCCTCGCTGCGGCGCGCACCGCGCTGGACGAGTGGGGGTACGGACTCGCGAGCGTCCGCTTCATCTGCGGCACCCAGGAGCAGCACCTCGAACTCGAGCGTCGGCTCGCGGACTTCCTCGGCACCGATGACGCGATCCTCTACTCGTCCTGCTTCGACGCGAACGGCGGTGTGTTCGAGACGCTGTTCTCCGCGGAGGACGCGATCATCTCGGACGAGTTGAACCACGCGTCCATCATCGACGGGATCCGGCTGTCCAAGGCGCGCCGGCTCCGGTACCGCAATCGCGACATGGCGGATCTGGAGGAGCAGCTGCGGGCGGCCGCCGATGCCCGGTTCCGCGTGATCGTGACCGACGGTGTCTTCTCGATGGACGGCTACATCGCCCCGCTGGCCGAGATCTGCGACCTGGCGGAGCGCTACGACGCGCTCGTCTTCGTGGACGACTCGCACGCGGTCGGCTTCGTCGGCGAGAACGGACGCGGGACGCCGGAGTTGTGCGGCGTCGCGGATCGCGTGGACATCTACACCGGCACGTTCGGCAAGGCGCTGGGCGGCGCCTCCGGCGGGTACGTCGCCTCCCACGCGGAGATCGTCGCGCTGTTGCGTCAGCGCTCCCGTCCGTACCTGTTCTCGAACACCCTCGCTCCGGCCATCGTGGCCGGAACGCTGACCGCGCTCGACCTGGTCGAGCGATCGGCCGACCTCCGGGCGCGGCTGCGGGACAACGCAGCCCTGTTCCGAGCCTGGATGGCGGAGGAGGGCTTCGACCTGCTTCCGGGCGAGCATCCGATCGTCCCGGTCATGTTCGGCGACGCCGCCCTCACCGCCCGGATCGCCGCGGCGATGCAGGATCAGGGTGTCTACGTGACGGCGTTCAGCTTCCCGGTCGTGCCGCGGGGCAAGGCGCGTATCCGTGTGCAGCTCTCCGCCGCCCACACCCCCGACCAGGTGGAGCGCTGCGTGGCAGCCTTCGTCGCAGCGCGGGATACCGAGAGATGAAGTGATGCAAAGAAACACTTGCAAAGAACTGTTTGCAAGCGTATCTTTGCATTCATGACGAACGAGACGCAGGTACGGACGCTGGATGCGGGGGCCCTCAAAGCGCTCGCGCATCCGCTGCGGGTCAGGATCTTCGATCTGCTCGCCTCTCGTGGTCCCCAGACGGCCAGCTCTCTCGCGGCCCTCGTGGGGGAGACCTCGGGATCCACCAGCTATCACCTCCGCGCACTCGCGGCACACGACCTCATCCGCGAGGTGGAAGGCCGGGGCACAGCACGGGAGCGATGGTGGGAGCGTCCGAAGGGACGCATCGATGTGCCTGGCCCGGACGAGCAGATGTCGCCGGCCAACCGTGCCGCGGCACAGATCGTCACGTCGGAGTTCTTCCGGCTCCGGCACGAGACGCTGATGCGGTACCTCAACCGCCCGGAGTCCGAGGTCCCCGAGGGCTGGCGCGACGTGGGCGTGACGATCACCACGCACCTCGACATGACCGCGGAGCAGGCGATGTCGCTGCGGGCCGAACTGGAGGCGGTCGTGGAGAAGGCGATCGCGCAGTACCGCGGTCAGGAGGGGCCCGACGTGCGCCGCGTCTCCCTCCGTGCCGAGATCTTCGATCTGCCGACACCGGATGGTGCGGCCACGACGGAGGCATCATGACCGCCGCGACCCTGCACCTCGTCAGCCCCACTCGTACGGAGCGCGGCCTGCTGCGCCTCGCCGACCGGGTCACCGCCGTGATCGAGCACCGCATCGAGCGGCGCGCACAGCGACGGACCCTCGCCCTCGACCTCCTCCGCGAACAGCAGGCCCGCCGCTCCGACCCGCACGCCGTGGATCATCTCCTCGCGCAGCTCGGAGCCCCACGCCGCTGACCCGAGACCCCGGGTACGCGGCGAGACCCCCTCTTTCCCGCGCGGGAAGGAGGGGGTCTCGGCGATGAAGCGGGGTCTCGGCGATCAGAAGGGGCGGGCGATGACCTCGCCGGAGGGGGTCTGGAGGACCTCCCAGCCGGCGTCGAGCTCCGCGATCGCGCGGCCCTCGAGCCAGGTGAGGGTCCAGTGGCCGGTGAGGCCCTGGGACTCGACCTCGGCGATCGCGGGACGCAGCGCTTCGGGGACGGAGGCGGGCGGCTGTGCACCCGTGGCCCAGCGCGTGCCGAGCTGCATCAGGAGGCCTCGACCGGGGCGAGCTCGATCGCGGTGACCGCGAACTCCTCCGCCTCGGTGATCTCGAGCTCGGCGATGCGGCCGACCGCGCGGAGGTCGTCCGCCGCGGCGCGCAGGGCTTCGACCTTCGTGGCGGGAGCGGCGATGGCGGCACGGGAGACCGGGGTCTTCTGCGACGCCTTCGCCTCGGTCTTCGCGCGGCGGATGCCGATGAGCGCCTCGCTCGCGGCGGCCAGCACGGCCGGGTCGCCCTCGATGCCGAGCTTCTCGGGCCACGCAGCGGTGTGCACGGAGCCTTCCTCGAACCACGACCAGGCCTCCTCCGTGGCGAAGGAGAGCACCGGGGCGAGCAGGCGGAGCAGCGTGGACAGCGCCAGACGCAGCGCGAGGGCGGCCGAGGCCTGACCCACGTCGCTCTGGTTGTAGGCGCGCTCCTTCACGAGCTCCAGGTAGTCGTCGCAGAAGGTCCAGAAGAACGCCTCGGTCAGCTCCAGCGCCCGGGCGGCGTCGTACCGGTCGAAGGCCGCGGTCGCCTCGGCCACCACGCCGTCGAGCGCCGTGAGCATCGACGCGTCGAGCGCATGCGTCACCTGAGCGCCCGCGGGCACCGGGAACGACAGCACGAACTTGGCGGCGTTGAGCACCTTGATCGCCAGACGCCGGCCGATCTTCACCTGGGTCGGGTTCTGCGGGTCGAACGCCGCGTCCATGCCGAGTCGGCTCGAGGCCGCCCAGTACCGCACCGCGTCCGAGCCGTGGGCGTCGAGCACGTCGGCCGGGGTGACCACGTTGCCCTTCGACTTCGACATCTTCTTGCGGTCGGGGTCGACGATGAAGCCGGAGATGGCGGCGTTCTTCCACGGGGCGCGGCCGTCTTCGAGTGTGGAGCGCAGCATGGTCGAGAAGAGCCAGGTGCGGATGATGTCCTGTCCCTGGGGGCGCAGGTCGAACGGAGCGGTGAGCTGCCACAGCTCCTCGTCGCGCTGCCAGCCGCCCGCGAGCTGCGGGGTCAGCGAGGAGGTCGCCCACGTGTCGAGGATGTCGGCCTCGGCGTCGAACCCGCCAGGCACCCCGCGCTGGGCCTCGGTGTAGCCGGCCGGGACATCCGTGGTCGGGTCGATGGGCAGCGCGGCCGGGTCCGGGGTGAGCACCCGGTCGTAGTCGCGCTCGCCGTTCTCGTCCAGCGCATACCAGAGCGGGATCGGCACGCCGAAGAACCGCTGCCGGGACACGAGCCAGTCGCCGGTGAGACCGCCGACCCAGTTCTCGTAGCGGACCCGCATGAAGTCGGGGTGCCAGGCCAGCTCGGTACCGTGCGCGAGCAGCTGGTCGCGCAGCTCGCCGTCGCGGGCGCCGTTGCGGATGTACCACTGCCGGGTCGAGACGATCTCGAGCGGGCGGTCACCCTTCTCGAAGAACTTCACGGCGTGCTGGAAGGGCTTGCCGACGGCGGTCATGTCGCCGGTCTCCTGCAGCTTCTCCACGATCGCCTTACGAGCGCTGAAGACGGTCTTCCCTGCCACGTTCTCCGCGTACCAGGCGCGCGCGTCGGCGTCGGCCACGATCGACGGGGCCTCGGCGAGGAAGCGGCCGTCGAGACCGATCGTCGTCATGTTCGGCAGGGACTCGCCGGCGGTGGTGCGCAGCTCGCGCCACCAGATGATGTCGGTCACGTCGCCGAAGGTGCAGACCATGGCCGCGCCGGTGCCCTTGTCCGGCTGGGCGAGGTGGTGGCCGTGGATCTCGATCTCGGCGCCGAAGTAGGGCGTGCGGACCTTCGTGCCGATGAGGTGCTTGTGCGGCCCCTCGGGGTGGGTCACGATCGCGATGCACGCGGGGAGGAGCTCCGGACGCGTGGTGTCGATCGCGATGGAGCCGGAGCCGTCCGCGAAGGGGAACTCGATCGTGTGGTACGCGGCCTGCTGGTCGCGGTCCTCGAGCTCGGCCTGCGCGATCGCGGAGCGGAAGTCGATGTCCCACAGCGTCGGCGCAAGCGCCTGGTACGCCTCGCCGCGCTCGATGTTGCGGAGGAAGGCGAGCTGGCTCTGCCGGATCGTGTCGTCGGAGATGGTGCGGTAGGTCTGGGTCCAGTCCACGCTCAGCCCGAGCTGACGGAACAGCGCCTCGAACTGCTTCTCGTCCTCGATCGTGAGGCGCTCGCACAGCTCGATGAAGTTGCGACGGCTGATCGGCTGCTGGTCCGCTGCCCGGCTCGACTTGTTGTCGCCGCCCTCGAACGGCGGGGTGAAGTCGGCGTCGTAGGGGAGCGAGGGGTCGCAGCGCACGCCGTAGTAGTTCTGCACGCGGCGCTCGGTGGGCAGGCCGTTGTCGTCCCAGCCCATCGGGTAGAACACGGTCTTGCCGCGCATGCGCTCGTAACGGGCCTTGACGTCGGTGTGCGTGTAGGAGAACACGTGACCGATGTGGAGGCTGCCCGAGGCGGTAGGCGGCGGGGTGTCGATCGAGTAGACGCCCTCACGGCCGAGCTCGGTGGCGCGCAGACGGTCGAACAGGTACGTGCCCTGCTCCGCCCAGGCGGCGTCCCACTTCGCTTCGAGACCTTCGAGTGCGGGCTTGTCGGGAATGGCGGACATGGAGGTCTCCTCGAGCGATGTATGCGGCACTGTGTGAGCGTGCCTGAGTGTGGGTGGTGCCGCCCAGTCTACCGAGCGCGCGGGCGGGGCGCTCGACCCGGGGCAGCGTCCGGCGCGGCGCTGCGGCCGGCCCGTCCGACGCTGGAATGATCGGAGCATGACACCGCCGTCGTCCTCGTCCTCCCGTCCCCGTCTCGCCGACCTCGGCGTGCCGTCCGGAGCCTTCGCGCGCGGCGCGGAGAACGCGATCACCGACGTCCCCGGTGTGCGGGTGGGGCACGCCACGCTGCACGGCGACGGTCTGCACACGGGCGTGACGGCGATCGTCCCCGAGGCCCTCACCGCCGAGCGCCGCAGCCTTCCCGCGAACCTCTCGGTCGGCAACGGCTACGGCAAACTCGTCGGTGCCACGCAGCTCCGCGAGCTCGGGGCGCTGGAGACGCCGATCCTGCTGACCTCGACGCTGTCCGTGTTCCGCGTCGCAGATGCGCTGCTCGGGCATCTGCTGGCGACGCCGGCGCACGCACGGACGACCACGTTGAACCCGGTGGTGGGCGAGACGAACGACGGATTCCTCTCCGACATCCGTCGTCGAGCCGTGGGGGAGGAGCAGGTGACGGCGGCCCTGGCTGCGGCGGCTCCGGGTGCGGTCGCGGAGGGAGGCGTGGGCGCCGGTGCCGGGACCGTCGCCCTCGGGTACAAGGGCGGCATCGGCACGGCATCGCGGCTGGTCGAGGTCGCGGGGCGGACGGCCACGGTCGGCGTCCTCGTGCAGACGAACTTCAGCGGCACGCTGCGGATCGCCGGCGTCCCGCTGCCCGCGGAGGAGCTCCTCGCCGATGCTCCGGCACAGCCCGTCGGCAACTCCTGCATGATCGTCGTCGCGACGGACGCTCCCGTCGACGGGCGGCAGCTCGGCCGCGTGGCCAACCGGGCCGTGTTCGCGATGCGCGGTGTCGGCGCCGCCTATGCGCAGGGCAGCGGCGACTACGCGATCGCCTTCTCGGTGCACGACCAGGCGGACGGCGGTCCGGCGGCCGACGACGAGCTCTCGCCGCTCTTCGCCGCGACGATGGACGCGGTCGAGGAGGCCCTGGTCAACTCGGTGCTCGCCGCGGAGACCACCGTGGGCCCCGAGGGGCGGACGGCGCACGCGGTGCCGATCGATCGGGTGCGGGAACGCCTGGCTCGCGCCGGGGTCGTCTGAGCCGCGGCGGTCTCAGTCGGCGAGCGCGGCGTGGATGTCCTCGCCAATGCGGCGCATGGCGGCCAGCACCGGGCCGCGCCCGTCGGCGCCCCGGTCCCAGTTCGCCAGGACGGCGTACGCGATCCGGCGGGTGGGGGACATGACGATCCCGGTGTCGGCGCGGACGCGGGAAATCGTGCCGGTCTTGTTCAGCAGCCACACGCCGCGATCGAAGCCCCAGTGCGCGAGCGGGTCGAGGTCGAAGGCCGACGCGACCATCGACAGATCCATGCCCGCGCCCAGCCAGCGGCGCAGCGTGTCGGCCGAGGCGGGGGAGAGATCAGTGCCGTCGGCCAGGCGCGACATGAAGAGCACGAGCTCCGCGGCGTTCGCGTGCGACAGCGTCTTCGGGGCCCCGGGCGGGATCGGCCACCGCACGATGTCGTCGAGGGCCGAGGCGGTGTAGCCGAGCGCGCGGGTGTGCTCCTGCACGGTCGGGATGCCGATGACGCGGCCCAGCGTGTTGGTCGCGGCGTTGTCGCTCACCGCCCCGATGAGCGCGGCCACGTCGTACAGCGACAGCTCGGACGCCTGCAGCAGGTACCAGAGCCCGGAGTCCTCGATGGCCTCGACCGGCCGTCGGGTCACGCGCTCTTCGAGAGTCCGCGTGCCGGCGTCCACCTCGGCGAGGAGGCGGTGGAGGAGGAAGATCTTGCCGACGCTCGCCGTGTCCTGCACCGTCTCCGGGTCATGGCGCAGCAGCACCTCGCCGGAGTCGATGTCCTGGACGAGGACCGACCACACCGTGCCGTTCTCGTCGGGGAGCTCCACCTCGATCGCGCTCATGCGTCTTCCTCGTCTCGTGCGCGTCCGGTGACGTGCGCGCGGATGAGCTCACCGACCGCGCGCATGTCGTCGAGCACGGGCGCGCGGAGGTCGGCCGCGGAGTCCTTCCAGTTCGCCGCCACCGCATACGCGACGGCGGCCCTCGGGCCCCGCAGCAGTCCGACGTCGACGCGGGCGAAGCTCACGCTGCCCGTCTTGTGGCGCAGCACCATGCCCTGATAGTCGGCCTCGACGTGGGCGAGGGGGTCGAGCAGGAAGGCGTCTGCGGTCATCGACGTGTCGGTGTCGGCGGCCAGCCAGTCCAGCACCCGGGCGCTCACCGCGGGGGAGAACGCCTCGCCGGCGCCGAGCCGGCGCATCACGTCGGACAGCTCGGCCGCCGTGCCGAACGACGGCGTCCAGGGCAGGTCGGGGGTGCGCTCGTTGCGGATGTAGTCGTGCAGGGCGGTGTCGCGGTATCCGAGTGCCGGAGCGACGGCCCGCACCTCCTCCAGACCGCAGAGGTGGATCAGGGCGTTCGTGGCGAGGTTGTCGCTCACCGCCCCGACGAGGAGCGCCGCATCGTGGACCGTGATGCGCTGATCGTGCATGCGGTACAGCAGCCCGGAGTCCTCGACGCGGTGCTCGTCCGGGATCTCGATCCGGTCGTCCTCGGCGAGCGTGCCCGCCTCCAGCCGTCGAGCGACCTCGAGGAGCAGGAAGATCTTGCCGATGCTCGCGGTCTCGCACAGCGTGTGCGGCTCGTGCTCGGCAAGGGTCTCGCCGCTTCCGGCGTCGACGAGCCGGATCGACCAGGAGACACGGGGGTCGAGGGGCGGAAGAGCGATCATGGCCGTCCCACCGTGAGGCGGGGCTCGTCGCCGGTCGCGTCCAGCACCCCGTCGACACCGAGCGGGATGGTCAGGGCGTGCGGGTCGTGGCCGAAGCCCTGCTCCCACAGCACGGGGACCCCGGCGTCCTGGAACTCGTCCCGCATGAGCGCGTGGACGAGGTCGAGGTCGCCGCACTCGTGCCAGGAGCCGAGAACGATGCCCGTCGCCTGGGCGAGACGGCCCGCGCGCCGGAGCTGCGTGACGAAGCTGTCGAGGCGGTACGGCTCTTCGGTGATGTCCTCCAGGAACAGGATGCCGGGGGAGGGGACGTCCGCCTCCGGGGCGCCGAGTCCGGCGGCGAGCAGGCTGAGGTTGCCGCCCGTGAAGCGCCCTTCGGCGCGGCCCGGCGTCATGATCTCGGTCTTCGGGCCGATGAGCTCCCGCCCGCGCCAGGGTTCGAAGAGCCAGCGCTGCACGTCGTCGCGCACCTGCTCCGAATCGCGGAAGACGTTGTTCCCCGCCATCGGGCAGAAGAGCGTCGCGACGTCGAGGTGCGCGCGCCACGTCTCGTGCAGGGCGGTCACGTCGGACGAGCCCGTGAGGAGCTTCGGTCGCCCGTCCCGGCGCAGCGCCCCGCGGCGCATGTCGGCCCAGTCGATGCCGTCGAGGAGGCGCAGGGCACCGTAGCCGCCGCGTGCCGTGACGATGGCGTCCACCTCGGGATCGAGCCAGGCGTCGACGAGGTCGGCGCGGCGGAGGCCGTCGGGCCCCGCGAGGTAGGACGCGCGGGGGTGCGGCGTGAGGACGTGCGCGCCCACCCGGACCTTCAGGCCCCAGGACTCGTAGTAGCCGACGGCGCGCTGGGTGTTCTCCTCGTTGCCGGGTCCGGACGGCGAGACGATCGCCACCGTGTCGCCGGGTTGCAGGGGAGCCGTGTCGAGATACGGCGACACCGTCGCCTCCGTCAGGACGCTCATGCCGTCTTCTCCTCGATGCGCGGCGCCGCGGACAGCAGGTGCCGGGTGTACTCGTGCTGCGGGTTCAGCAGCACCTCTTCGGTGGGGCCGTGCTCGACGATCTGCCCGTGGTACATCACCGCGACCGTGTGGGCGATGTTCCAGGCGAGACCGAGGTCGTGCGTGATGACGAGGGCGGAGAGCCCGAGGCGGCGCCGCAGCTCCAGCAGGAGTCCGAGGATCTCTCCGCGCACGGACGCGTCGAGCGAGGCGACGGGTTCGTCGGCGATGAGCATCTGCGGCTGCACGGCGAGCGCACCGGCGATGACGACGCGCTGCCGCTGCCCACCGCTGAGCTCCTGCGGGATGGCGCCGAAGTAGCGCTCCGGCGGGGTGAGCTCCGCGTCGGCGAGGCTCTGCGCCACACGCTCGCGTTCATCACCGGCGAAGCGCTGCACGCGCAGTCCCTCTGCCACGGACTCGTAGACGCTGTGCTTCGGGTTCAGCGCGGCCCAGGGATCCTGCAGCACGAGCTGCACCTGCGAGCGGAACCGCGCGAGGTCGCGCCCTTTCGACGGGATCGGTGCGCCGTCGAAGAGGATCTGCGACCCGGGGTCGGCAGGCTGCAGGCCCATGAGCGCGCGGGCGAGGGTCGACTTGCCGGAGCCGGACTGGCCGACGAGCGCGACGATCTCGCCCTTGCGCACCGAGAGGTCGACGTCGCGGACCGCATGCACGGGGCGCCCGCCGGAGCGGTAGGTGACGTTGACTCCGCGCGCCTCCAGCAGCACCTCGTCGCCGTGCGTGATCTCCGGCACCTCGTCCGCATCGCGGCCGTGCCGGGTCACCGGGGCCATCCGGGACGCCGGATCGCCGATCGTGGGGAAGGCGTCGGCGAGCTGTCGCGTGTACGCCTCCTGCGGGGTCGTGCAGACCGCGTAGCTCTCGCCGACCTCGACCAGCTCCCCGTCGCGCATGATGGCGATCCGGTCGCACGCCGTGGCGAGCACCGAGAGGTCGTGGCTGATCATGAGCATCGAGATGCCGCGCTCCGCCACGAGACGCGAGATCATGTCGAGGATCTGCTTCTGCACGATCACGTCGAGCGCGGTGGTGGGCTCGTCCGCGATGATGACCTCCGGATCGCACGCGAGGGCCATCGCGATCATCACGCGCTGCTTCTGGCCGCCGGAGAGCTCGTGCGGATACGACTCGCTCTTCTGCTGCGGCAGGTCGACCACGTCGAGCAGCTCCCGGACCCGTTCCTTGCGCGCCTTCTCGCCCTTCCAGCGGTCGGAGGCGTGCAGCTCCAGCGCCTCCAGGAGCTGCCAGCCGACGGTGCGGACCGGGTTGAGCGAGTGCATCGCACCCTGGAACACGATGGACGTCTGCGCCCAGCGCACGGCGCGGAGCTGCCCGAAGGACAACGTGGCGACGTCCTCGTCGCCCAGCAGCACGCGGCCGCTGAGCCGGGCGTTGCGCGGCAGGAGCCGGAGCACGCTCATGGCGAGAGTGGACTTGCCGGAGCCGGACTCGCCGGCGATGCCGAGGGTCTGCCCGGCGGGGAGGGTGAGCGAGACGTTGCGTACGGCCGCCACCTCGTCGCGACCGGACCGCCCGGAGGTGCGGTACGTGATGGAGACGTCGTCGAAGATCAGGTCGGGCATCTCAGCGGCTCCTCAGCGTCGGGTTGGTGATGTTCTCGACGGCGCGGCCCATCAGGGTGAACGACAGCACGACGAGGACGATGGCGATGCCGGGCACGAGCACGTACCACCAGTAGCCGCTGGTCGCCGCGGAGACGTCCATCGCGTTCTTCAGGATCGACCCCCAGGACTGCAGCGTGGTGTCGCCGAGGCCGAGGAACGCCAGGGTGGATTCGGAGATGATCGCCGAGCCGACCGTCAGCGTGGTGTTGGCGAGCACGAGCGGCAGCACCCCGGGGAGGAGGTGCTTCATGATGATGTGCCAGTGCCCGGCGCCGAGGGCCCGCGAGCGTTCGATGTAGTCGCGCGACTCCACGGAGAGGGTCTGCGCGCGGACGACGCGGGCGGTGCCGGCCCACGAGGTCAGGCCGATCGCGATGATGATCGTCCAGACGCCGCGGCTCAGCACCGACGACAGCACGATCGCGAGGATCAGCGACGGCAGCACGAGGAAGAAGTCGATGATGCGCATCATCAGCCCGCCGAAGAACCCGGTGAAGTGGCCCGCCGAGAGGCCGACGAGGGTGCCGATGATCATCGACATCGCCGTGGCGGCGAGGCCGACGAGCAGGGACACCCGGGCGCCCCACACCATGCGGACCCAGATCTCGCGACCCTGATGGTCGGTGCCGAGGGGATGCTCCCAGGACGGCGGGGCGAAGCGCTGCACGTCGACGAGCTTCGTGACGTCGAGCATGCTGGCGGGGGCGATCACGGGGGCGAAGATCGCGATGAGGGCCACGATCACGAGGAAGACGAGGCCCACCATGCCCGCCCGGTGCTGGGCGAACTGCCGGCAGAAGTCGACGAAGGCGGTGCCGCGGCGATGCCACGCCAGGGCGCGGGGCGAACGGATGGTCGGGGATGCCGTGGTCATGCGCGCCTCACCCTCGGGTCGAGCTGCCGGTAGATGAGGTCCGCGATGAGGTTCATCGCGATGATGATCGTGGAGAACACCACGAAGGTGCCCTGCAGGAGCGGGAGGTCGGGGCCGGAGATGGCCTCGAAGGTCAGCTTCCCGAGCCCGGGCCAGGAGAACACCGTCTCCACCGTGACGGCCCCGGCGATGAGGCCGCCGATGTGCATGAAGACGAGGGTGACGGTCGGCAGCAGGGCGTTGGGGACGGCGTGCCGACGCCGCACGAGGTCCTCCCGGAGGCCCTTGGCCCGCGCAGTGGTGAGGTAGTCGGCGCCCATCTCCTCGAGGAGCGAGCTGCGCATCACCATGAGGTACTGCGCGTACACGACCGCGACCATCGTGATCACCGGGAGCACCATGTGCGAGATCACGTCCAGGACCGCGCCGACCGGATCGGTGGGCGGGTTGGGGGAGACCATGCCTCCGGTCGGGAACCAGTGCAGCGTGCCGCCGAAGATCATCAGGAGCAGCAGGGCCAGCCAGAAGGTCGGCACCGACCAGAACACGAGCGACGTGCCGGAGACGACGCGGTCGAAGGTGGAGCCGTGCTTCCAGGCGGCCTTCTGCCCGAGCCAGAGCCCGAGGGCGATCGCGATGATGGCCGCCGTGCCGGTGAGGAGGATCGTGTTCCAGAAGTACTGGCCGATGAGCTCGGACACCGACGTGCGATAGACGTAGCTCGTGCCGAAGTTCAGGGTGAACACGTTGCCGAGGTAGTCGATGAACTGCTGCCACAGCGGCTTGTTCAGACCGAGCTGCTCGCGCAGCTGGTCGGCCTGCTCGGCGCTCATCCCGCGCTCGCGGGCGATCGAGGCGACCGGATCGCCCGGCAGGATCTTGAAGGCGAAGAATCCGAGGAGGATCACCATCGCCAGGCTGATGGCCGCGCCGCCGAGCTTGACCAGGAAGTAGCGGAGGGCGCCGACGCCCTTCGGCTGCTCCTCGGCCGCGGCGCTCGTCGCGATGGCGGAGGTGGACGGGGGTACCGCGTTGGACATGGGGGTCTCCTTACAGCGGACCGGGAGACGCCGCGGGTGCGGAGGCCCGCCACCCGCGGCGTCTCGCCGGACTCATTCGACGTCGGCGATGTTGCGGCGACGGATCAGGAAGAAGATGACTCCTCCGATGATGACCACCCCCACGACGATGCCTCCGATGAGGAGTCCGGTGTTCGTGCCGGTGCCGCCGGCGGTCGCGCCCTCGACGGGCTCGACGGTGAGGTAGCCCCAGTAGCCGGCCTGGTTGGCGATGATGCCGCCGTCCTTCGGCTGCAGGGTGAAGCCCGTGAAGCGGTCGGAGCGGTAGGCCTCGAGCGAGTTCGCGTACCAGGTGGCGACCTGCGCGGTGTCGGTGTAGTTCAGCGCGAGCATGTCGTGCACGATCTCCTGGCGCTTGTCGGCGTCGATCTCGGAGCGCTGCGCGGCGTACATCTCGTCGAACTCCGGGTTGCAGTACCCGTCCTGCGTGGTGCCGCCGGTGCCGTCGGTCGCGGTCGGCAGGTTCATGCAGGTGTTGATGCCGAGCTGGTAGTCGGGGTCGGGGTTGACCGACCAGCCGCTGAAGTACAGGTCGTAGTCGCCGGACGTGGCCTTCGCGCTGATCGTGTCGGAGTCGGTGGACTCGACCGTGATCTCGATGCCGATCTCCTTCATCCAGGGGACGAAGAAGTCGGAGATGGACTGCTCGTTCGCGTCGTCCGCGTCGGTCAGCAGGCGCAGGCTCAGGCGCTGGCCGTCCTTCTCGCGGATGCCGTCGGTGCCGGGGACCCAGCCCGCGTCGTCCAGCTTCGCCTGCGCGGCCTCGGGGTCGAAGCCGACGATCACGTCGTCGTCATCCGAGAGGTGCCACTTCGGGAAGGACGCCGGGATGAAGCTCGTCGCGAGCGTGCCCTCGCCGTCCAGGACCTTGTCGAGGAGGGTCGCCGTGTCGGTGCCGAGACGGATGGCCTGGCGGACCTCGAGCTCCTTCAGCGCGGCGTTGCCGGTGCCGTAGGGCACGTTGTCGCGCGTCTGCTGGCCGACGTTGATGCTGATCGAGTGGTAGCGGCGGCCCTCACCGGAGTGCGTGGTGATGCCGTCGACGCCTTCGAGCGCCGAGAACTGCGTCGGGGTGAGGCCGGTGACGAGGTCGACGTCGCCCGCCTTGAGAGCCTGCACCTGGGCGTCCGAGTTCGTGTAGTACACGTACTGGATCGCGTCGATCTTGGGGGCGCCGCGCCAGAAGTTCTCGTTCGCCTTCAGCACGATGGACTGGTTGGCCGAGTAGCTGTCGAGGACGAACGGGCCGGAGCCGACCACGTCGGCGTCGTTGGTGAAGGTCGTCGGGTCGTCGACCTCCTCCCAGATGTGCTTCGGGACGATCGGGATCTCCGAGCCCGGGTTCGGGGCCTGCGGGGTCTTCAGGGTGATCACGACGGTCTTGTCGTCGGGGGTCTCGACGGTGTCGAAGTTGGAGACGAGGTTGCCGTTGGCCGTGCCGAGGGCGGGCACCGTCATCATCTGGTCGTACGTGTACTTCACATCGGCGGAGGTGATGGGCTCGCCGTCCGACCAGACGAGGTCGTCCTGGAGGGTGAAGGTCCACGTCTGGCCGCCGTCGGTCGCCTCCCAGCTGTCGGCGAGGCCCTTCGTGGGGGAGCCGTCCTCGGCGTCGTTCTGCACGAGCGACTCGTAGACGTACCGGATGATGTTCGTCGGCGTCAGGTAGATCGAGATGAACGGGTTGAACGTGTCCACGAATCCGGAGGTGGCGATCCGGAGCGTGGTCTCGGACGCCGGGGATTCGGTGGCGGCGCTGACGGACTGCGCCTGAGCGGCACCGACCGGAGCGGCGATGAGGAGCGCGGAGGCGATCGCGGCGGCGGTCAGACTTCGCACGGTTCTGGAGCGGGGGGCAAGACGCATGGAAGGTCCCTTCGGGCGCCGCCCGGATCCACAGTGAAGCCGGGTCGGTGCTGACCATGCAAGCGGAAGACGGCCCCGCGGTCAAGACATTCGATGCGTATCGCGGAAGAAATCTGCCATCCTCGGGAAAGTGCGCCGGCTGTCGAGGCGGTGTAACACGGCGGAAACACGCGGATGCCAGGATGCGCACGCCGGAGCTGATCGCGGAGGCGTCGATCACATGTCGCAGACATCCGGAACGTATCTCCGGCCGTTCGGGTCGGGCGTGGGAACCGGAATCGTATCGTCACTCCGCCGTGACGGTGAGCACGGCACGCAGGAGCGCGATGCGCTCGTGCAGAGAGGAGCGCAGGAAATGCTCGTCCGCCGCATGTGCGCCGCCGCCTCGGGGACCGAAGCCGTCGACCGTCGGCACCCCACGTCCGCCGAGGAGGTTCGTGTCACCGGCTCCGGCCGCGGGGCGGCCGTCGACCGGCTGGCCGAGCGCCGCACCGGC
>NZ_SSDN01000017.1:0-15022 GCF_004794355.1 Microbacterium sp. K36
GCACCCGGGTGACGTCGGAGAGGAGACCCGAGCGGTCGAGCGCCTCCACCTGGATCAGGACGGCCGCGATCGTCAGCGCATCATTGCGGGCCAGTGCCGCGTCGTCCGGATACCAGAGCCGGGCCGCGACGATCACCACCAGCAGGGCCGCCCCGAACACGCACGCCCATGCCTGTTTCAGCACGAACACGACGAACTCGGCGAGCCCGGCACGGAAGCCCGAGGTCGGCACCGCACGGAGGAGTCGGCGAGCGGTCGCATCGACGCGGCGCTCCAGGGAGGTGGGACGTTGCATGCCTCGGACCGTATCGGTCCGTCTCGGCAGAACGCCGGGAGACCGCCGACAGTCCGCCGGGTCAGGGACGCCGCGGGCCGGAGCCGGAGGCGCGATCGATGATCCGGGCGACCATGTCCGTCGCGGTGGTGTTCTCCCCCGGCACGTTCGGTTTTCCGGTGCCGTGGTAATCGCTGGACCCGGTGACGATGAGGTCGTGCTGGGCTGCCAGCTCGCGCAGCAGCTTCTTGCCGGCGGCCGTGTTCTCCCGGTGGTCCACCTCGAACCCGGCCAACCCCGCGTCGATCAGACGCTCGATGTACGGCAGCGGCATCATCCGGTCCCGGCCGGCCGTGACCGGATGGGCGATGATCGCCACACCTCCGGCCTGGGTCAGGAGCCTCACGGCGGTCAGCGGGTCCGGTGCGTAGTGGGGCTCGTAGTAGCCCTCCCGAGGATGGAGGATGCCGTCGAAGGCCTCGCCCCGATCACGCACGATGCCGCGCGCCACCAGCGCGTCGGCGATGTGCGGGCGGCCGACGGTCGCGTCGAGCGTGGTCTGGGCCAGGACGTCGTCCCAATGGAGGTCGTAGTCGCGGCCGATGTTGCGGACGATGCGCTCCGCTCTTCCGATGCGGTCGTTCCGGATCCGGTCGGTCTCGGCCCGCAGCGCCGCGTCGTCCGGATCGAAGAGATAGCCGAGCACGTGCACGCTGCGCCACTCGTGCTTGGCGGAGAGCTCCATCCCGGGAAGGAAGGTCATGCCGAGGGCCACGGCGGCGTCCCCGGCCTCCGCCCAGCCGGTGGTGCGGTCGTGATCCGTGAGCGCCGCGGTCCGCACCCCGTGCCGATGCGCCTGTCTCATGACCTCGGCGGGCGCCTCGGTGCCGTCGGAGTGGTTGGAATGCAGGTGCAGGTCGGCGGGACCGGCGGGCGGAACGGGCATCCTCCGAGCGTACCGAGCGCCGACGCGCGTGGCGCGGAATCCCGACCACCGATCGCGGCGACGAGCCGGTACTGAGGCAGGGACTTCACAGGCGGCGCTTCTAGGCTGAAGGGGATGTTTCGACTCCTGGGGATCCTGCTCACCGTGCTCTTCGCGATCGCGACGGCGGTCGTGGTGTGGCCGCAGTTCTTCCACCTCGAGCAGACGTACCCGTTCGCGCAGCTCGTCGCCGCCCGCGGCCTCGTGCTCGGCGGGTTCCTGATCATCGCGGTGCTGGCGCTGCTGCTCCTGCTCGCCCGGCCGCTGCGCGGCTTCGCGGCGTCCGTCCTGATCGTCGCCCTGCTCGGCGCCGCCGCGACCGGGGTGATCGGAGCGGCGCGGGGGTTCGGCGTGGCCGCCCTTCCCGAGCGGACCGACACGAGCCTGCGTGTGCTCACCTGGAACACCGCGGGTGAGGCCGTCTCCGCCGAGCAGATCGCCCAGGAGATCCTGGAGCAGGAAGCCGACGTGGTGGCGCTGCCCGAGACCACCGAGGAGGTCGGCGAGCGGATCGCGCTCATGCTCCGCGAGCAGGGGCATCCGATGTGGGTGCACCACGTGCAGTTCCGCCCGGACGTGGAGGACGGCCCGCAATCGTGGCAGACGACGGTCCTCGTGGCCCCGGAGCTCGGCGAGTACTCCGTCATCGAGTCGTCGAAGGACGGCAGCAACAACACCGGATCGGTGCCGAGCGCCGTCCTCATGCCGATCGACGGGGACGGTCCGACGATCGTCGCCGTGCACGCCGTCGCGCCGCGCATGGAGGAGATGCAGCAGTGGCAGAGCGATCTGCAGTGGATCGCCGACCAGTGCCCCGCGGGTGACTTCATCCTCGCGGGCGACTTCAATGCCACCGTGGATCACATGGCCTCCCTCGGCGTCGACGGCGGCGACATGGGGTACTGCCGCGATGCCGCCTCCCGGACCGGGAACGGGATGTCCGGAACCTGGCCGAGCTCGTTCCCTGCTCTCGCCGGCGCCCCCATCGACCACGTGATGGCCTCCCCCAACTGGCGCCCCACGGGTTCCGCCGTCCTCGAAGATGCCGGCGGGAGCGATCATCGCGCCCTCATCGTGCAGCTCGAGCCGACCGGCTGATCCGCGCCTGCGCGTCCAGGTGAGAGACTGGACGGATGAGCACCGGAGAAAACGACACGATCGCTGACGAGACCGTCGAACCCCCCGTCGAGAACAGCTCGACCAACCGCAAGCAGCCGTTCCCGCAGGGGTTCCTCGACACCATCTCCACCGGGTGGGCCGAGCGTCCGGATACGCTGCCCGCGCCGCGCGCCCAGGCCACGTACGCCGAGCGCCGCCGGGCCGCCGTCTCGGCCGCATTCCCCGGCAAGCGGCTCGTGATCCCCGCCGGCTCGCTCAAGCAGCGCAGCAATGACACCGACTACGTCTTCCGCGCGCACTCCGCCTTCGCGCACCTCACCGGCTGGGGGTCCGACGCGGAGCCGGACTCGGTGCTCGTCTTCGAGCCGACGCACGACGGGCACGACGTCACGCTGTACTTCCGCGAGCGCGCCGACCGCACGACGACGGAGTTCTATGCCGACGCCACGGTGGGCGAGTTCTGGATCGGCCCGCGTCCGTCGCTGGCCGGCGTCGCCGCCGACCTGCAGGTGGCCACGGCGCACCTGCACGAGTTCGCCGCGGTCGACGGCGAGCTCGTCCTCGAGGAGGATGAGTCCCTCACCCGTTTCGTCTCGGAGCTGCGTCTCATCAAGGACGACTTCGAGATCGGCGAGATGCGGCGGGCCGTCGAGATCACCGCACGCGGCTTCGACGACATCATCCGCGAGCTCCCGGCCGCGGTCGCGCATGCCCGGGGCGAGCGCGTCGTCGAGGGCGTCTTCCACCGCCGCGCGCGCGAGGACGGCAACGGCGAGGGCTACGACACGATCGCCGCGTCCGGGCCGCACGCCTGCTACCTGCACTGGACCCGCAACGACGGCACGGTCGTCCCGGGAGACCTCATCCTCGTCGATGCAGGCGTGGAGGCGGACAGCCTCTACACCGCCGACATCACCCGCACGCTGCCGGTGTCCGGGACGTTCACGGACGTGCAGCGCCGCGTCTACGAGACGGTACGCGAGGCCGCCGACGCGGCTTTCGCGGCGGCGAAGGTCGGCGTCCGCTTCCGTGACGTGCACGCCGCGGCCATGGCCGTGATCGCCGAGCGCACCGCGGAGTGGGGCCTGCTCCCGGTCTCCGCCGAGGAGGCGCTGGACGCGGACAAGGGCGGCCAGCACCGGCGCTACATGGTGCACGGCACGTCGCATCACCTCGGCATCGACGTGCACGACTGCGCTCAGGCGCGCCGCGAGATGTACTACGACGGCATCCTCACGCCGGGCATGGTCTTCACGATCGAACCGGGGCTGTACTTCCAGATCGACGACCTCACGGTACCCGCCGAGCTGCGCGGCATCGGCGTCCGCATCGAGGACGACATCCTGATGACCGAGGACGGCCCGGTCAACCTCTCCGCGGACATCCCCCGCACGGCCGATGAGGTCGAGGCGTGGATGGCCCGTCTGCAGCGCTGACGACGGCGGGAGCGGGGTGGCGGCCCCGCTCAGCCCCGTCGCGCGCTGACGAAGGCGTCGACCACGGGCGCGAGATCCGCACCGACCTCGGCCGGCGGCCGCCGGTGTCCCTTGACCTCGAAGGAGTGCCCGCCGCCCTCGACCCAGTGCACCTGGGCGTCCTGGCAGCCGGCGACGGCGTCGTCGAGCTGGGCGATCGGCTGGATGAACGGGTCCGCTGTGCCCTCGATGAAGAGTTGCGGGACGGTGATCGACGGCAGGTGGGCGACCCGGGGCTTGTCCGGGCGGCCGGGCGGATGGAGCGGGTAGCCGAGGTAGACGAGGCCCTCCACGACGAGTCCCTCCGCCACGGCCATCGACGCCATGCGCCCGCCGTAGGACTTCCCGGTGGCCCACACGGCGGCTCGCGGGGCTCGCACGCGGGCCTCGGCTACCACGGCGTCCCATGTCGCGACGGCGTGCGCGGCCGGACCGGGCATGCGGCGTCCCTGCTCGGCGTACGGGAAGCTGAAACGCAGCGTCGTGTACCCGAGCGCCACCAGTGCGCGGTCGTACCCGACGAGGAAGGGGTGGTCCTTCCCGGCTCCGGCCCCGTGGGCGATCAGGACGACATCGTCACGGGTGCCCGGCGTCCAGTCGGCGGACACCGTCGTCGTACCGGTCGGCGGTGCGACCTCGATGCGGACCGGCGTGGGCTCCGCGGTCACCGCACCGATCCGGGGTTACCGGTCTCCGGGTCGGCGGGTCGCGGCGGAAGTCCCGGCTCGGGGGCCGGCGCAGGCGCCGGGGCAGGATCGGGCTCAGGTGCAGGCTCAGGCTCCGGGGCAGGCTCAGGCTCAGGCGCCGGTGCAGGCTCAGGCGAGGGCTGGGGAGAACCGGGCGGGATCCGCTCGCCGTACTTCGGCGGCTCGTCCAGGTTCACCGGAGGGCGCACCGGCGCGACCCGCTGCGCACCGAGGACCTGCCGCGCCTTCGCCAGCGATCCGGGCTGCACGGTCACCTCGTAGTGGTCCGCGGCGAACTGCGTCACGCTCGCGAAGTCCCGACGGCGACGCACGATCGCGTAGGTGATGAGACTCAGCAGCATGCCCACCGCGACGCCGATGAGGACGAAGCCGACGAACAGCTGGATCGGCACCTCGGGGTTGCCGAGGACGAGGATCGCCGACAGGAAGAGGCCGATGAGCACGCCGTTGATCGCTCCCGACCGCGCGGCGGCGGCGTAGCCGAGTCGTCCGGTCACCCGCTCGACCGTCCGCACGCTCTGCCCGACGATCGCGATGTCGCGCGCGGGCACCTCTCCGGCGATCAGCTTCGACACCGCCTTCTGCGCGCTCTCGTAGTCGCGCATGGAGGCGACGATCTCACCGGTGTCCGTGCCGCTCGCGGGGCGATTCAGCATGCTCATCCGGCTATTCTTCCACGTCGCGCCCCGCCGCCGGCCGAGCGACCGCCGCGACCGCCGGGCCGGCACGCCGCGGGCTACGCTGGTCGGGTGAGCACACAACGGGTTTTCGCCGCGCGCCTGGCCGGGTGCGCCGTCTTCGATCCCGTCGGCGACCGGCTCGGCAAGGTCCGGGATGTCGTCGTCGTGTATCGAAGTACCGCGGCCCCGCGAGTGATCGGGCTGGTCGTGGAGATCCCCGGCCGCCGCCACGTGTTCCTCTCGATCGGCCGGGTCACGTCGATCCGGTCCGGTCAGGTCATCACCACGGGCCTCATCAACGTGCGCCGCTTCTCCCCGCGCGCGGGCGAGGTGCGCGTCCTCGCCGAGATGCTGGGCCGACGGGTGAGCCTGACCGACGGCAGCGGCACCGCCGTCATCGAGGACGTGGCCATCGAGCCCAACCGGCTCGGCGAATGGGCGATCAGCCAGCTCTTCCTGCGCCGGCCGAAGACCGGGGCGTCGCCGTTCGCCAAGGGCCCGACGACGTTCGCCGCCTGGAGCGAGGTCACCGAGGAGCAGGCGCCGGGCGAGTCGCAGTCCGCCGAGCAGCTCGTCGCCTCCTACTCCGAGCTGCACGCCGCCGACCTCGCCAACACGCTCCTCGACCTCCCGCAGCAGCGGATGATCGAGGTCGCGGAGGAGCTCTCCGACGACCGTCTCGCCGACGCCCTCGAGGAGATGCCGGAGGACGAGCAGGTGCACATCCTCGACCGTCTCGGCGAGGAGCGCGCGGCCGACATCCTCGATCAGATGGAACCGGACGACGCCGCCGACCTCCTCGCTCAGCTCCCGCCCACCCAGCTGGAGCAGCTGCTCCAGCGGATGGAGCCGGAGCGCGCCGAAGACGTGCGGATGCTGCTGCGCTACGGCCCCGACACGGCCGGCGGTCTGATGACCCCGGAGCCGATCATCCTGTCTGCCGACGCCACGGTCGCGGAGGCGCTGGCGCTCATCCGCCGCCACGAGCTGCACCCGGCCCTCGCCGCGGCCGTGTTCGTCACGCTCCCGCCCTTCGAGACGCCGACCGGCCGGCTGCTGGGGCTCGTGCACTTCCAGCGGATGCTGCGCTACCCGCCGCACGAGCGGCTCGGCGCCATCCTCGACGACAGCCTCGAGCCGGTGCCCGTCACCGCCTCCGCGGCCGAGGTCGCCCGCATGCTCGCCAGCTACGACCTCGTCTCGCTGCCCGTGATCGACGCGGCCCACCGCCTCGTCGGCGCGATCAGCATCGACGACGTGCTCGACTACCTGCTGCCGGACGACTGGCGCACGCACGACAGCGACGACGTCGCCCCGCCCGTGACGGAGGCGCGCTGATGGCACGCAAGGAGCGGGCCGCCCGCCTCGACGCGCCGGGACGGACGAGCACCCGCCCCCGGTCGACCTCGCGCGACCGCTTCGGTCGCTTCACGGAGTGGGTCGCCCGCGCCATGGGCACCCCGGCGTTCCTCGTCATCCTCAGTCTCTTCTGCATCCTCTGGATCGGCTGGAACACGCTGATGCCGCGCGAGGTGCGCTTCGACGACGCCGCGCTCGGCTTCACCGCGCTCACCCTGATGCTCTCGCTGCAGGCCTCGTACGCCGCGCCGCTCATCCTCCTCGCGCAGAACCGCCAGGACGACCGCGACCGCGTGCAGATCGAGCAGGACCGCCAGCGCGCCGAGCGGAACCTCGCGGACACCGAGTACCTCGCCCGCGAGATCGTCGCGCTGCGGATGTCGCTGGAGGAGCGCAACGCGCAGGTGGTCACCCGCGACGTGCTGCGGCAGGAGCTCCGTGCCCTGCTGGCCGAGCTGGGCGACGCCGAGGAGAAGCCCGCGGGCGGCACCGCCTCATGACCGCGGCCGAGAACGTCAGGGCCGCGGTGGCGGCGGTGACCGATCCGGAGCTGCGGCGGCCGATCGGCGACCTCGACATGGTGCGCGACATCTCGGTCGAGGACGGAGTGGCGCGTGTCGGCATCGTGCTGACGATCGTGGGGTGCCCCGCCGCCGACCGCATCGAGCGCGACGTGCGCGGTGCCGCGGCCGCGGTCCCCGGGGTCACGGACGTCGAGGTCGAGGTGGGGGTGATGACCCCGGCCGAGCGCAAGGCGCTCACCGAGCGGCTTCGCGCGGGTCGACCGGCGCGGCACATGCCCTTCGGGCCCGATTCCCTCACCCGCGTGATCCTCGTCTCCAGCGGCAAGGGCGGCGTCGGCAAGTCGACGGTCACCGCGAACCTCGCGGTCGCCCTCGCCGACCAGGGCCTCGCCGTCGGCCTGGTGGATGCGGACGTGCACGGCTTCTCGATCCCGGGGCTGCTCGGCATCCCCGCCGGCACGCAGCCGACGCGCATCGACGACCTCATGCTGCCGCCGGTGGCCCACGGGGTGAAGACCATCTCGATCGGGATGTTCCTGCGCGACGGGGAGTCCGTCGTGGCCTGGCGCGGACCGATGCTGCACCGCACGGTCTCGCAGTTCCTCACCGACGTCTTCTTCGGCGATCTCGACGTCCTGCTCATCGACATGCCGCCCGGCACCGGGGACATCGCCATCTCGATCGGGCAGCTCCTCCCCCACGCCGAGGTGCTCGTGGTCACCACGCCGCAGGCGGCGGCCTCCGACGTGGCCATCCGCAGCGGACTCGTCGCCCGTCAGACCGGTCAGCGGGTGATCGGCGTGATCGAGAACATGTCCGCGTACACCCTCCCCGACGGCACCGTCATCGACCTGTTCGGTGCGGGCGGCGGAGCGGCGGTCGCGGAGGCCCTGTCCGCGCCCGACGCGCCGGTCCCCCTGCTCGCCTCCATCCCGCTCAGCCCGGCGCTCCGCCAGGGCGGCGACGAGGGCGTCCCGGTCGTCACCTCGGCGCCGGACGACGCCGCCGCGCAGGCGATCCGCACGATGGCCGCCGCCCTCGCCCGACGGGGCCGGGGCCTGTCCGGCCGCTCGCTGCCCATGTCGATCGGATGAGCACGCGTGGGAGGATGGACGGATGCCGCACCGCTCCGTGACCGTGGATGAGGGACTGCTGCGGAGGATGGCGCGCGACGCGGCCGTCTACGCGCTCACCCGTCCCGTCGCGATCGTGATGTGGGTCGCGCTGGCGGCGGGACTCGTCCTCTCCGTCTTCACCCTCAACGACCTCCTCTCCACGGGAGCCGAGGTCAGCGCGATCGTCGCCTGGATGCCCGTGGTCACGGTGGGACTGGGCGCCTACGCGGTGCTCCTGACCACCTCGAGCGCCCGTCGCGCCGTGCGGGCCGCGATGCCGGTGGAGAGCGTCGTGTGGGTCGCACTCGAAGAGGATCGGCTGCAGCTGGGAAGCGATCGTCGTCGTTCCGAGATCCCCTACGCCACGTTCCAGAGTCTCCGCGTCGGACGGGACGCCGTGATCTTCAAGGTGCGCGACGCCTCCGTCGCCACCGCCATCCCGCGCTCGCTCTTCAGCGACGAGGAGCTGGCGACCCTGCGGACGCGGATCTCCTGACCGGACGGCTCAGGTCGCCTCGCTGTCGAACGGCGGGCGGTCCTCCGCGCTGAAGGTCGGCGGCGCGGTGCGCGGGGCCACCGGCTCGGCGATCGTCGCCGTCGCCTGCGCGGGGGTCGCAGGCTCCGGCTCCTCGAGGAGCGCGTCGCGGATGATGCGCCGGGGGTCGTACTGCCGCGGGTCGAGCTTGCGCCAGTCCACATCGTCGAGTTCCGGTCCCATCTCCTCGCGCACACGGGACTTCGTGTCGCGGATGTACTCGCCGGCCCTGCGCACGATGCTCGCGAAGGCCTCCGCGGCACGCGGCAGACGCTCGGGGCCGATGATCAGCACCGCGATCAGGCCGATGAGCAGCAGCTTCTCGAAGGTGAGGCCGAACGTCATGTGACCAGGCTACCGCCGCGCCTGCGGGCTCTGCGCGCGGTGAGCGAATACCCTGGACACATCAGCCATGCACGCAGGGAGAGGCAGGTCATGAGCGAGCACGACGCCAACGCGCGCTTCCTTCGCGAGTCCATCGTCGAGCCGGAGACCATCGCCCGCGCTCGCGCCCACGCCGTGGAGCTGGGAGCGGCCCCGATCAGCGCGGTCGTCGGCTCGCAGATCGCCGTGCTCGCCGCCGCCGGAACGGCGCGCTCCATCGTCGAGATCGGCACCGGCGCCGGCGTCTCCGGACTCTGGCTGCTGCGCGGGGCCCCGAACGCGGTGCTGACCTCGATCGACAACGAGCCCGAGCACCTCGCCGCCGCCCGTCAGGCGTTCGCGGACGCGAAGGTGCCCGCCACCCGCGCGCGGTTCATCGCCGGCCGCGCGATCGACGTGCTCCCCCGCATGAACGAGGCGTCGTACGACATCGTCCTCGTCGACGCCGACCCCGAGAACGTCATCGAGTACGTCTCGCACGGTCTCCGCCTCGCCCGCACCGGCGGCCTGGTGCTCGTGCCGCGCATCCTCGCCGGGGGCCGGGTGGCCGACCCTGTCCAGCGCGACGACGTCACCTCCGCCTACCGATCGCTCGTCCAGGAGACGCAGGAATCCTCGGCGGTGCTGGCCACGGTCTCGCCCGCGGGCGAGGGCCTGCTGCAGCTGATCCGCCTCGACGACCGGGCCTGACCGGGTCCGCCGACGCGAAGAGGGCGAGGGATCCGCGGATCCCTCGCCCTCTTCGCGTCGCGCTGCAGCGGACCAGGTACGATCAGGCCGGGGCCACGACGGCACCGAGCACGTCGTGAAGCTCCTTGGCCTCGGCGTCGTTCACGGAGACGACCAGGCGGCCTCCTCCTTCGAGCGGAACACGCACGATGATGAGTCGTCCCTCTTTCACGGCCTCCATGGGTCCGTCTCCGGTCCTCGGCTTCATCGCTGCCATCGTGGCTCCCTTTCCTCCGGTGGTATGGGACGAGTTTATCGGGTGCGACCGCGCCGTGGACGTCACGGGACACAATCCGCTCCCCGGCGTCGTCAGGGCACCTGCCAGAACGTGCTGCCGAGGGCATACACGTGATAGATCCACACCCACTGGCCGACCAGGCACAGCGCCAGCACGCCCAGCCGCCACGCTCGTGAGCGCGGTACCGCCACCGCTCCCCACGCCGGGCTGAGCGGCAGCAGCAGGCGGAACGTGCTCGACTGCGGGAAGAACACCGCGAGCAGGTAGAGCAGGTAGCTCGCGCTCCAGAGACGGAGGTCGGGGCCGAGAGCGCGCACCTGCGGGGACAGCAGCAGCGCGGCGGCCGCCGCGACCACGAGCACGATGAGCGCGACCGGCCCCCAGCCGGCTGGCAGGCCCCACAGCTCGAACCAGAACTGCGATGCCTGCACCCAGCCCTCGAAGGGCACGAACCCCTCGACGCCCCCGGTGATCCAGTGCCGGCGCCAGGCGAGCTCGGTGGCGAGGTAGGCGCCGGGGTCCCCGGTCACGACACCGGCGATCACCTGCCACGCGAACCCGGTCGCCGTCGCCAGTGCGCCGAGGGCGACGATGTGCACGACCTCCCTGCCCCCGAGCGGATCCGTGCGACGGTGCGTCCAGCGGAGGATCCCGTGCAGACCGAGGTACAGGGCGAAGGCGAGCACTCCGGGGCGGGTGAATCCCAGCACCGGGATGAGCACGTACAGCCAGGCGTAGTTCCGGCGGATCGTCGCGTCCAGCGCGAGGAAGAGCAGCAGCAGGAAGAGCGTCTCCGCGTAGCCGACCTGGAACAGGGCGCCCAGGGGGCCGGCGGCGAAGAAGACGACGGCCCACAGCGCCGCCGCGTTCCCGATGCGGTCGCGGAGCAGACGATGCAGGGCGAGACAGGCCAGATAGCCGGCGACGAGCGCGAGCACGAGCGCTCCGGCGCCCCAGGAGCCGAACAGGAAGCCCAGCGCCTTCGCGGCGTACGCGAACACGGGCATGAAGGCCCACGCGTTCTCGGCCACCTCCCCCTCGTCGGTCAGCGGGAGGTCGGCGGGATAGCCGTGCACCGCCACCTGCCAGTACCACTGGGCATCCCATCCGAGGACGAAGTCCACGAGCCCGGCGTCGCCGCCGAAGCGCGAGAACACCGTGGACAGGGAGGCCGCGGCGATGAGGAATCCGGTCGTCACGACCCGTGCGAGGACGTAGATGATGCCGATGCTCAGAGCCAGCGGCATCCGCGCCCAGCGCCGTGCGAGCGTCAGTGCGACGTGAGCCATGCGCGCAGACCCCGCTCGACGGCGTCGATCTGGGCGAGCGGCACACGCTCCTCGTCGTGATGGGCGAGATGCGGGTCACCGGGCCCGTAGTTCACGGCCGGGATGCCGAGGGCCGAGAAGCGCGCGACGTCGGTCCATCCGTATTTCGGCTGCGGCTCCGCGCCGACCGCCGCGACGAACCGGCGCGCGATGTCGGCGTCCAGCCCGGGGCGGGCGCCCTCGGCGGCATCCGTGATCTCGACGTCGAAGCCGGCGAGGACCGCCCGGACGTGGGCCTCGGCGTCGGTCGCGGACTTGTTCGGCGCGAAGCGGTAGTTGACCTCGACCTCGCAGGCGTCTGGGATGACGTTGCCGGCGACCCCACCCGCGATGCGGACCGCGCTGAGCCCCTCCCGATAGAGCAGGCCCTCCACCAGCACCTCCCGGGCCCGGTACTCGGACAGCCGGGTGAGGATGGGCGCCGCGCGATGGATCGCGTTCTCGCCGATCCAGGCCCTGGCGCTGTGCGCGCGGACCCCCGTGGTCCGCACGATCGCCCGCAGCGTGCCGTTGCACCCGCCTTCGACCTGGCCGTTCGACGGCTCCCCGAGGATGGCGAAATCGGCCTGGAACAGGTCAGGACGCGCTGCGGCGAGAAGCCCGAGGCCGTTCAAGGAGGCCGCGACCTCCTCGTTGTCGTACCACATCCAGGTCACGTCGATCGCGGGGTCGGTGAGCTCGGCGGCCAGCTTGAGCTGCACCGCGACCCCGGCTTTCATGTCGACGGTGCCGCGACCCCACAGATACGGCACGCCGTCGATCTCGATGTCGCGCGTGGGCAGATTGTCGTTGAGGGGCACGGTGTCGATGTGCCCGGCGATCGCGACGCGCTGCGCCCGACCGAGATCCGTGCGGGCGACGACCGTGTTGCCGTGCCGGATGACCTCCAGGTGCGGCAGACCGGACACGGCCTCCTCGATCAGGTCGGCCAGTGTCTTCTCGTCGCCGGAGACACTCGGGACGTCGCAGATCGCGCGGGTGATGTCGGCGGAGGACGCGGTCAGATCGAGCACCATGCCCCCAGCCTACTGATGCCCGTCATGCGGGACGGGACACCGTCGCCGGCGCGATACCGTGGAGGCATGAGCGACGCACGATCTGTCTGGGGACTCGGCCTGACGACCACCGCGAGCGACGGCACGGTCCTCGACGCGTGGTACCCGGAGGTCCGCTCGTCCGCGCCGTCCGAGACCGAGGTCGCCGCCGCGCGCACCGCGCTCGACGCACAGACCGGTCAGGACGAGCGCCGCGACGTCACCCTCGCGGTGGTCGAGCTCACGATCGACCTGGACGCCGCCCCGGTCTCCACCGCGGACGCCTATCTGCGTCTGCACGCGCTGTCGCACCTGCTCGCGCGGCCGAACGCCCTCAACCTCGACAGCATCTTCGGTCACCTGCCGAACGTCGCCTGGACCAATGCCGGCCCGCTGCTCCCCGCCGATGCCGCGCGCCTGCGTCCGCAGCTCCAGCGCGCCGGGATCCAGATCCAGGGCCTGGACAAGTTCCCTCGTCTCACCGACTACGTGCAGCCCGCCGGGGTGCGCATCGCCGACGCCTCGCGCGTGCGGCTCGGCGCCCACCTCGCCCCCGGCACCACGGTCATGCACGAGGGCTTCGTCAACTTCAACGCCGGCACCCTCGGCGCCTCGATGGTCGAGGGGCGCATCTCGCAGGGCGTGGTGGTCGGCGACGGCAGCGACATCGGCGGCGGCGCCTCGATCATGGGCACCCTCTCCGGCGGCGGGTCGCATCGCGTGTCGATCGGCGCCCGCACGCTTCTCGGCGCGAACGCCGGCATCGGCATCTCCCTCGGCGACGACTGCGTCGTGGAGGCCGGGCTCTACGTCACCGCCGGGACGAAGATCGTGCTCGCCGACGGTCCCGTGACGGCCGACGGAGGACGGAAGACCGTCAAGGGCGCCGACCTCTCGGGCCAGGACGGCCTCCTCTTCCGTCGCAACTCCCTTACGGGTGCCGTCGAGGCGGTCCGTCGGGCCGGCGTCGGCGTCACGCTCAACGAGGCGCTCCACGCCTGACAGCCCGCCTGCAGCCTTCGACCGGTCTCCGCTGGTAGACTGGCTCCGTTGCCCGCGCCGCCGGCCGGTCAGCATCGTCGTCGTCTAGGGGTCTCCGAGGACCGAAGCGAGCGCCCGCGCTCCCCTCTCCAGCCCGAACTGGCCATTCGCACGGCGAACGGACGCGCACTCGCTGCGTCTTCGCCCACCTCACCCCACTATCCCGCGCCGTTCTCGTGCGCTGACGGAGTTCTCTGCATGCCTTCCTTCCTCGATCTCGGCGTTCCCGCCGAGCTCGCCACCGTTCTCGCCGCCTCCGGAAAGACCGAGGCGTTCGCGATCCAGCGCGACACCCTGCCCGACTCGCTCGCCGGCCGTGACCTCCTCGGTCGCGGACGCACGGGCAGCGGCAAGACCATCGCCTTCGCGCTCCCGCTCGTCGCCCGCCTGGCGGCCTCCGGCCACAAGCGTCGTTCCGGCCTGCCCCGCGGCCTCGTGCTCGCCCCTACCCGCGAGCTCGCCACCCAGATCGCCGCGACCGTCGCCCCGCTCGCGGAGGCCGTCGGCCTTCGGGTCACCACCGTGTTCGGCGGCGTCAGCCAGCGTCCGCAGGAGCAGGCGCTGCAGGGCGGCGTCGACATCGTCGTCGCCTGCCCCGGCCGTCTGGAAGACCTCATGAAGCAGCAGGTCGTGCGTCTCAGCGCGATCGAGGTCACCGTGCTCGATGAGGCGGACCACATGGCCGATCTCGGCTTCCTCCCCGGCGTCACCCGCATCCTGTCGGCGACGCCCGCCGACGGTCAGCGCCTGCTCTTCAGCGCCACGCTGGACCGCGGCATCGACACCCTCGCCCGCCGGTTCCTCACGAACGCCGTCAGCCACGAGGTCGACGAGGCGAGCGTGCCCGTCGGCGAGATGACCCACCGGGTGCTCGTCGTCGACTCCCCCGAGAACAAGACCGTGCTGGTGCGCGATCTCGCCTCGGGCACCGGCCGTCGCATCCTCTTCACGCGCACCAAGCACCAGGCGAAGAAGCTCGCCAAGCAGCTCACCGCCGCCGGGATCCCGGCCGTCGACCTGCACGGCAACCTGTCGCAGAACGCACGCGAGCGCAACCTCGGCGCCTTCTCCACCGACCCGGCCGACGGGGGCGTCCGCGTCCTCGTCGCGACCGATGTCGCGGCCCGCGGTGTGCACGTCGACAACGTCGACCTCGTCGTCCACGTCGATCCGCCCGTCGAGCACAAGGCCTACCTGCACCGCTCGGGCCGCACGGCTCGTGCCGGCGCCGCCGGCACGGTCGTCACCGTGGTCCTGCCCGAGCAGCGCCGTGACGTGAAGGATCTCCTGCGCAAGGCCGCCATCACCGCACCGCTGGAGAACCTCACCGCCGACGCCGTGACCGAGCTCGTCCCCGAGCGGGCTCCGCACGTGCGCCCCGCTCCCCCGCAGCCGCAGCAGCAGCGCTCTGCGAAGCAGCGGCCCGCGGGCGGCGAGAAGAGCACCGCGACCGGGGCGGTGTACTCGATGAGCAGCGCGATCCCGACGTCCATCA
>NZ_SSDN01000018.1:0-2686 GCF_004794355.1 Microbacterium sp. K36
GCTCCGGTCGCGCCCCCGAGCGCCGTCCCCGCGCCGGTCCGCGCGGCCCTGCTCCCCCAGGTGGCAGCCCCGGTGCTGTCGTTGGCCCAGGCCCCCGACGGCGACCACCGGATCACGCTCACCGTCTCGCCGGAGAACCTCGGTCCCGTCACCGTGCGGGCCTACATCGCCGGCTCCACCCTCCGCATCGAGCTGCAGGCCCCGAGCGAGATCGGCAGGGACGCCCTCCGCGCTCTCCTCGTCGATCTCCGCCGGGACCTCGCGGTCGCCGCGCCGCATGCCACCCTCAGCCTCAGCACCGGGGACGGCTCGTCCTCCTCTCCCCAGCACGGCGCGACGACACACGGCCAGACCGGGGACGGTGACCAGGACCGCCCGCGCCCGCAGCCCGTCCCCCGTCCCCCGGCCTCGACATCGACCGCTGCCCCGCCCCCGACCGCACCGCCCGTCGCTCCGCTCGGCGGCATCGACGTCTACGCCTGACCAGAGAGGACTCCATGACCACGGTCGACTCCATCACCGGCACCCTCCCCCCGGGGGCCACACCGACGTCCGGTGTGCAGACCGGCAGCACGACACCGGCGACCGAGCGCAAGAAGACCCTCGACTCCGAGGTCTTCCTCAAGCTGCTCGTGACCCAGCTCACCAACCAGGATCCGAGTTCTCCGATGAACACGAACGAGATGATCTCGCAGACCACGCAGCTGGCCTCCATGGAGCAGCTGACGGCGCTCGCCTCGACCAGCACCGAGAGCTTCGCCCTCAGCATGCGTCAGACCGCCGCCGCCCTCCTCGGGCAGGAGGCGCAGTACGTCGATGCCGACGGCGTCACCCAGAAGGGCATCGTCACCGCGGTCTCCTACGCGGGAGCCATCCCGACCGTGACCATCGGCGAGAAGTCGATCCCCCTCGACGCCGTCTCCGGCGTCTCCCTCGTCCCCGGCACCGCTGCCTGACCCCGCTCCCCAGAAAGGCACCACCATGCTCCGTTCACTGTTCTCCGGAATCTCCGGACTCCGCTCGCACCAGACCATGCTCGACGTCACGGGCAACAACATCGCCAACGTCAACACAACCGGCTTCAAGGCGTCCTCCGTGCAGTTCCAGGACTCCCTCTCGCAGCTCCTGCGGAACTCGATGCTGCCGCAGCAGGCGACGGGCGGACAGAACCCCGCCCAGGTCGGGCTGGGTGTGCAGGTCGCCGGCATCAGCACCAACTTCGCCGGAGGCGCCCCGCAGCCGACCGGCGTGCCCACCGACCTGATGATCTCGGGCGACGGCTTCTTCGTCGTCCGCTCCGGCGGCGAGACGCTGTACACCCGCAACGGCGGCTTCACGTTCGATGCGAGCGGCCGTCTCGTCGGGGCCGGCGGAGCCCTCGTCCAGGGCTGGACCGCGCGCAACGGCGCGATCGTCCCCGGTCAGGGCATCGGCGACATCACCCTCCCGGTGGGCGCCCTCAGCCCCGCCGCCGCCACCACCACGGCACGGGCCACCGGCAACCTGCCCTCGGGGGCCGCGGTCGGGGAGACGCTCGTGCGCGACATCAAGACGTACGGCACGGACGGCTCCGCCTCCACCCTGCGGCTCACCTTCACGCGCACCGCGACGGGATGGGACGTCACCGACCCCGCGGGCGCCCGCTCCACGCTGACCTTCACCGACGGCGTGCAGAACGGCGCGGGGAGCATCGTGTCCGGCGGCGTCACCGTCGACCTCTCCGGTGTGACCGGCTTCGCCGACGTCAGCGACATCGCCATCAAGGAGCAGAACGGCAAGCCGGCCGGCACGCTGAGCTCCTACGCCCTGACCAACGACGGCAGCCTCGTCGGCACGTTCAGCAACGGCGACACCCAGGTGCTGGCGCGCATCGCGCTGGCCGGGTTCGTGAACCCCGGAGGCCTTGAGAAGGTGGGATCCTCGCAGTTCCGCCCGAGCGGCAACTCCGGTCAGGCCGAGCTCGGACAGCCCGGCACCGGCGGCCTCGGCGGCATCATCAGCGGCGCGCTCGAGATGTCGAACGTCGACCTCTCGCAGGAGTTCACGAACCTCATCGTCGCGCAGCGCGGTTTCCAGGCGAACGCCCGCATCATCACCACGAGCGACGAGGTGCTCCAGGAGCTCACGAACCTCAAGCGCTGACCCCTTCCCGCGAGACCCCGTCTTCCCGCCGAGGCCCCGCCGTATTCACATGGATACGGCGGGGCCTCGGTGATAACACGGGGTTTCGGCAGGGTCAGACGTAGATGCCGCGCTGCTCCATGAAGCGCACGGGGTTCGTGTACCCGCCGTTGATGTAGACCTCGAAGTGCAGGTGGCAGCCGAACGAGCGGCCGGTGTCGCCGGCATACGCGATGACCTGACCCGCCCGCACCCACTGGCCGCTGCGCACGTTGATGCCGCCCGGCTTGATGTGGGCGTACCCGGTACTGATGCCGCCGCCGTGCTGGATGCGGATGTAGTTACCGTAGTTCCCGTTCGGTCCCGCGTAGTCGACCGTGCCGGAGTTGGCGGCATAGATCGCGGCACCGCAGCCGTTGGCGAGATCCGCACCGTAGTGGAAGCTCGACGAACATCCCCGAGGACCGCAGATGGGGGTGCGCGGCCCGTAGCTCGAACTGCGTGCGCCGCCGTGCGGGCGTACCCATCCGCCGCTGCCGGCCGAGCCGCCGCCACCGCCGCCGCC
>NZ_SSDN01000019.1:0-2862 GCF_004794355.1 Microbacterium sp. K36
ACTACTACAAGGCCAACGTCGAGTTCTTCGACGAGATCGGCTCGCCCGGCGGCGCCGCCAAGGTCGGCGTCTACCCGTTCGACCACCCGATCATCGCCGCGCTCCCGCCGCAGGGCGAGTAGGCGCGCTCCGTGAGCGTCCGCGACCTCGCCGACTACCCGTGGGACGCCGTGGTCCCGTATCGTGAGCGCGCCGCCCGGCACCCGGGCGGTCTCGTCGACCTCTCCGTCGGCTCGCCGGTCGACCCCACGCCGGAGATCATCCGTCGGGCCCTCGCCGCGGCGACCGATGCCCACGCCTACCCGCAGACCGTCGGCACCCCCGCGCTCCGGGAGGCCATCGTCGACTGGTACGGCCGCCGCCGCGGCGTCCCGGACCTCCGGGTCGACAACGTGCTGCCGACGATCGGCTCCAAGGAGCTCGTCGCGCTCCTGCCCACGCTGCTGGGGCTCGGCGCCGGAGACATCGTGGTGCATCCTCGCGTCGCGTACCCGACGTATGAGGTCGGCGCGCGGGTGGCAGGGGCGACACCTCTCGCGGTCGACGACCCGGCGGAGTGGCCGGAGGGCGCCAAGCTCATCTGGATCAACACCCCGGGCAACCCCGACGGCCGCACCTGGACGGTCGACGAGCTCGCCGCGGCGGTGCAGCGGGCGCGGGAACTGGGCGCCGTGCTGGCCAGCGACGAGTGCTACGCCGAGCTCGGCTGGGACGGCCCCTGGGCGGACGGGGCCATCCCGTCGGTGCTCGACCCCCGGGTGACCGGCGGCACGCGGGCGAATCTGCTCAGCGTGTACTCGCTGAGCAAGCAGTCCAACCTCGCGGGTTATCGCGCGGCCTTCGTCGCCGGCTGCGCTCGCGTGGTCGGCGAGCTCCTCGCCGCGCGCAAGCACCTCGGCCTCATGCCGCCCGCGCCGGTGCAGCAGGCGATGATCGTCGCCCTCGGTGACGACGCACACGTCGCGGCGCAGAAGGAGCTCTACCGTGAGCGGCGGGCGCTGCTGCTGCCCGCCGTCGAGGCTGCCGGCTTCCGCATCGACGGCTCGCAGGCCGGGCTGTACCTCTGGGCGACCGAGGGGCGCGACGCCTGGGAGTCGATGGCGCGTCTCGCCGACCTCGGGATCCTCGCGGGCCCCGGGCACTTCTACGGCGCCTCGTCGCCTGCGCACGTGCGGCTGTCGCTGACGGCGCCGACCGACCGCGTCGCGGAAGCGGCGCGACGCCTGCGCGGCGCGGATCTGTAGGATCCCTCCCTGTTGCAGCCATCCCTTTGGCGGTTGTCACAGTAGGCCTGCGTGACGACTAGGCTGTAAAGGCGATTCGGTCGGCACCCGGCCCGGCGCTCGGCGCCAGAGATATCGCCAGTTCCGGCTTGATCAAGAACTTGCTGACGCCCGCGATGCCGGGGCGATCAGACAGAAGGAGGAGGTCCGCGTGAGCGCTGCGGCAGACCAGACGGCGAAGCTGACGATCGGCGACACCACCGCCGAATTCCCCCTGGTGCGCGGTACCGCGGGCCACGACAGCATCGACTTCTCGACGCTGACCCGTCAGACCGGCTACACCGGGCTCGACTACGGCTTCGTCAACACCGCCTCCACGAAGTCGGACATCACCTTCATCGACGGCGACAAGGGCATCCTGCGCTACCGCGGCTACCCGATCGAGCAGCTCGCCGGCAGCACCAGCTACCTCGAGGTCGCGTGGCTGCTCATCTACGGGGAGCTCCCGTCCGCCGGAGAGCTGGCCGAGTTCGACGAGAAGATCCGTCGGCACACGCTGCTGCACGAAGACCTCAAGCGCTTCTTCTCCGCGCTGCCGCACACCGCGCACCCCATGTCGGTGCTCTCCTCCGCCGTCGCCGCCCTGTCGACGTACTACGAGGGGCAGACCGACCCGCACAACCCCGAGCACGTCGAGCTGAACACCATCCGCATGCTCGCCAAGCTGCCGGTCATCGCCGCCTACGCGCACAAGAAGAGCGTCGGCCAGGCGTTCCTCTACCCGGACAACTCGCTCGGCTTCGTGGAGAACTTCCTCAAGCTGAACTTCGGCGTGAACTCCGAGCCGTACGAGATCAACCCGACCATGGTGAAGGCCCTCGAACTGCTGCTCATCCTGCACGAGGACCACGAGCAGAACGCCTCGACCTCCACCGTCCGCCTCGTCGGCTCCACGGGAGCCAACCAGTTCGCCTCCGTCTCGGCCGGCATCCAGGCCCTCTCGGGTCCGCTGCACGGTGGTGCGAACGAGGCCGTCCTCACGATGCTCGGCCAGATCCGCGACTCGGGACAGAGCGTCTCCCGGTTCGTCGAGCGGGTGAAGAACAAGGAAGAGGGCGTGAAGCTCATGGGCTTCGGGCACCGGGTGTACAAGAACTACGACCCGCGCGCCAAGCTCGTCAAGGAGGCCGCGGACGAGGTGCTGAGCTCGCTCGGCGTCACCGACCCGCTCCTGGACCTCGCGAAGGAGCTCGAGGAGATCGCCCTCGCGGACGACTACTTCCGTGAGCGTCGCCTGTATCCGAACGTCGACTTCTACACGGGCGTGATCTACAAGGCGATGGGCTTCCCCACGCGGATGTTCACGGTCCTCTTCGCGATCGGCCGCCTGCCCGGCTGGCTCGCCCAGTGGCGCGAGCTCCAGCTCGACCCGCAGACGAAGATCGGCCGTCCGCAGCAGCTCTACACCGGGTCGCCGGAGCGCGCGTTCCCGACGCGCTGAGCGCGGCGCCGCAGACGCCGAAGGCCCCCTCGCACCGGAGTGCGACGGGGCCTTCGTCGTCGTCAGGCGCGAACCGGGATCAGCGTCCCTGGCCGCCGCGCGCGCCCTGGCGGCCCTGGCCTCGCGGGAGCGCTCATG
>NZ_SSDN01000020.1:0-821 GCF_004794355.1 Microbacterium sp. K36
CAATGATGCGCTGACGATCGCGGCCGTCCTGATCCAGGTGGCGATGCTCGTGTTCCGCCTCGAGAGTGGCCGGGAACTCTGGGTGATCGTGCTCTTCCACATCACCGGCACCGCGATGGAGCTGTTCAAGACCGACGTCGGCTCCTGGGCGTATGCGGCGGACGGCATTCTCCGCATCGGCGGTGTCCCGTTGTTCAGCGGGTTCATGTATGCGGCCGTCGGCTCCTACATGGTTCGCGTGTATCGGCTGTTCGACCTCGGGTTCACCCGCTACCCCCGCCAGTGGTTGACGGCCGTCCTGGCTGCCGCGATCTACATCAACTTCTTCACCCACCACTGGTGGTGGGATGCGCGCTGGGTGCTCTTGGCAGCGGTCGTCGTGCTGTGGCTGCCCACGATCATGCATGCCCGCGTATGGCGCCGCACCATCCGGCTGCCGCTGCTGGCCGTCTTCGCCGGAGTGGCGGTGTTCATCTATCTGGCCGAGAACATCGGCACCTGGGCAGGCGCCTGGGCCTACCCGGACCAGGCGGAGGGATGGCAGCCGGTGTCGCTGAGCAAGCTCACTTCGTGGTTCCTGCTGATGATCATCTCGGTCGTGCTCGTCGCCTGGGTCTACCCGCCGCAGGTCCCGGCGGCACTCCTGGAGAACGAGGGGCGCCGCACTTAAGACCGTGCGGCGCCCCTCGGACGATGATGATGCGGATCAGGCGCCCGTGACGGGTGCCGCTCCGGTGCCGGAGCCGCCGCGACGACGGCGGCGACGACGCGCCGGAGCGGGCTTGCCGTCGTGGTGCTCCTTGCCGGCGCCGTCGTGCGTG
>NZ_SSDN01000021.1:0-26097 GCF_004794355.1 Microbacterium sp. K36
CGCCGATCCCGCCGGTGCCGCCGACCACTCCTCCGGCACCTCCCGCGGCTCCGCCCACGACGCCTCCGGCTCCGCCCGCGGCTCCTCCGGCTCCGCCGACCACGCCGAACGACCCCACGCAGCCGCCTGCGTGACGACGGCAGAAGAACCCCCGGTCTCCGGACCGGGGGTTCTTCGCGTCCATGGTCCCGGCGCGTCCCGGCATGCCGCTAACGTGGAGGCATGAACTCGTCGCACCGGAGGGCCGTTCACTCTCCGCCTTTCGCTCCGCGCCCCGTTCACCGCGACTCCGGTGCGGACCAGGAGAGCGAGTTCCACTACGATGTGTGAGTATCCTGCGCCCGCCCCATTCGCCGCAGGTCCATCGGAGGCAGTTCGTGGCTGAGACCAAGACGCACACCGTCACGGTTGCGCATCGTCCGTTGCTGCTGTCCTGGGCCGGGGTGACCGACCAGGGGCGGCGCCGAGAGACCAATCAGGACGCGCTGCTCGCCGAGTACCCGCTGTTCATCGTCGCGGACGGCATGGGTGGCCACGCCGGTGGCGAGATCGCCAGCCAGAGCACGGTCGCCCGACTGCGCGCGGTGGTGGACGCCGACGAGGTCTCTCCGTCCTCGATCGAGAAGGCGCTCTCTCTCGCGGTGGACGACATCGCCGGGCACCCCGACACCACCGATGAGGGCACGGGCACCACGCTCACCGGTGTGTACCTGGAAGAGCGGGACGGCGAACCACACTGGGTGGCGCTGAACATCGGCGATTCCCGCGTCTACCTTCTGCGCGACGATCGGCTCCTGCAGGTCACGACCGATCACTCCGTCGTGCAGGAGCTGATCGCCGCCGGCAAGCTCAGCCCGGAAGAGGCCGAGGGACACCCCTACAGCAACGTCATCACCCGTGCGGTGGGCGCGAGCGAGCTCACGGCGCCGGACTACATCACCATCGACGTGCGCCCGGGAGACCGGTTCGTCATCTGCTCCGACGGCCTCACGAAAGAGCTCACGGACTATGGCATCCAGCACTTCCTCCGGGCCCACGCCGACCCCGCCGAGAGCGTCGACGCGATGCTCGCCGCGGCACTCGACAACGGGGGCCGCGACAACGTCACGGTGATCGTCCTGCAGGTCGACGAACCCGACGACTCCTCCTCCCCATCAGCGGAGTCGGGAGAGTAGCGCTCCGCACCCTGTGGAAGGGCCGTATCCGCCCGGAGGATGAGCTCCACTGGAGTCATGGACCTCTCGCCTCTGCTCCTCCCGTCCGCGATACCGCCCGCCCGGCGCCGTGCGCTTCCCATCGTCGCCGCCGTCGTCCCGGTGGGCGTAGGCCTGGCTCTCTGGGGCGCGACCGGCGCCGTGCACGCGCTGTGGTTCGCAGCACTGGGGCCGCTGATGCTGGGGGCATCACTCGTCGACTCGGCCCGCGGTCGGCGGCGGGAGCGACGGCTCGATGCCGATCGGGTGAGCGCCGCATGGAGCGAGCTCGAGGCGGAACTGCAGCGTCGCCACGCACGCGAGCGGGCACAGGAGGAACAACGACATCCGGACGCCGCCTCCTGTGTGCGGGATCGCCCGTTGCGCGATGCGCGGCCGCCGGGCGAAGACACCTCGCTCGTCGTGGGACGCGGGTCCCGGGTCAGCACCGTGCGCTGCGAGGGGGGAGACGGCGAACGCGCCGACGACTTCCGCCGTCGATGCGGCGTCCTGGATGACGTGCCTCAGGTCGTCCCGCTCGGACGAGGGGTGTGTCTTCGCGGGCCCATGCCGCTCGTACAGGCCGCGGCACGCGGCTTCGTCGTCCAGCTCTGCCTGCGCTTCTCGCCGGGTGCGCTCTCTCTCGTCGTCGGCCCCGACGTGCGCGAGCCGGCCGCGGCGGCGTTTCCGCACGTGCAGCGGGCGCGACGCGGCGGGTTCCGGCTCGCTCTCGCTGCCGAGGCCTCGTCGGAGCCGAGTGCTGACGCCGTGATCTGGGTCATGCCGGCCGGCGCCGACGTGCCGGAGGGGATCACGACCGTGCTCGACATCGAGGAACCCGGTGCGGCGGTGCTGCGCACACCGGACGGCGTCGTCGAGCTCGACGTCGAGTTCCTGTCGTCCGCGCAGGCGGAGGCGGCCGCGGAGCTGTGCGGCGGGCAGGCGGACGCGGCTCAGGCGGATGCGCCAGTGGTGGTACTGCGAGACCTTCCGCAACCGCCGATCGGCACGGGCCTCCTCGTCGCCCTCGGTCGCGGAGCACACGGTGAGCCGGTGACCGCCGACATCGTCGACGACGGTCCGCACGCGATCGTCACGGGGATGACGGGCACGGGGAAGAGCGAACTCCTCATCACCTGGGTCGCGGCCATCTGCGCCGGGTACGGCCCGGACCGGGTGAACTTCCTCCTTGCGGATTTCAAAGGGGGAACCGCCTTCGAGCGCCTCCGGGACCTGCCGCAGGTCGTCGGCGTGCTCACGGACCTCGACGAGACGGAGGCACGGCGTGGCGTCGCGAGCCTGGCCGCGGAGATGCGTCGCCGCGAGAGCGCGCTGGCTGCGGCGCGGGCGCGCGACGTGCGTGAGACCGATCTTCCGCGGCTCCTGATCGTCGTCGACGAGTTCGCCGCGCTGCTGCAGGAGCATACGGAGCTGGCCGCGGTGTTCACCGACGTCGCGGCGCGGGGCAGAGCTCTGGGGATGCACCTGGTCCTCGGCACCCAGCGTGCCGCCGGGGTCATCCGCGACGCCCTCGCCACGAACTGTCCACTGCGGCTGAGTCTGCGCGTCGCCGAGGCCGCTGACAGCAGGGCCATGCTCGGCTCCTCCGGCGCGGCCGAGCTTCCGGGGGGACCGGAGGGCCGAGGCCGCGCGCTGCTGCGACGTCCGCAGGACGACGAGCCGTTGGCGGTGCGCATCGCCCTCACCGACGACGACGTCATCCGAAGCATCGGGCAGCGATGGGCCGGAGCGCAGGCATGCCCGCCGCCGTGGCAGCCCGCGCTCCCGGTACGCCTGCCGCTCCCCGCGCTGATCGAGCATGCAGCGTCCGCCGGGCTGTCCGGCACCGACTCCCGAGTCGTGCTCGGGCGTGCCGACGACCCCGAGCACCAGACGCAGCCTCTCGAACTCCTGCGCCCGGGCCGCGAACGCGGCCTGGTCGTCCTGGGCGCCCCGGGAACGGGAAGGACGACGGTGCTGCGGGTGATCGCGGCGCAGCATCCGGACAGCACATGGTTCCCCGACGACCCCGAGGCGGCGGTGGACCTGCTCGCCGCGTGGGCCGAGGGCGAGGTGGCACCACCCGACCTCGTGCTCGCCGACGATCTCGACCAGCTCCACGCGGTCCTCCCGCTCGAGGTCGGCCACGAGTTCGTCCAGCGTTGGGAGCAGGTGGTGCGATCAGCGACCGGCACCACCTGGGTGCTCACGGCCGGCCGGATGACGGGCCCGCTGGCACGGGTGCTGGAGGCGCTTCCGCGGCGCGCTCTCCTGCGGATGCCGACACGCGTGGAGCACCTCGCGGCGGGCGGTGAGGTGGCGCACTTCCGGCGCGACCGTCCGGCGGGGCGGGCTCTGCTCGGCGAGCGGGAGATGCAGTTCGCCTGGGTGGAGGGCTCCGGCGCCCTCCGCCGCAGCGGAGTGCCCAGGCGGGGCACCACCGCGTGGGTGCCGCAGACGGAGATGACGGCGTTGGTCACCCCCGGCGCGCCGGCCGTCGTCGCCGCGCTGATGACGGCGCACCCGGAGTGGGACGTGCGCTCGGTGGATTCGGAGGTGCGCGAGGCAGGGAAGCCGCTCGTGCTGGTAGCGGATGCGGAGACCTGGCAGCGTTACGTGGCCTTATGGCAGCACGTGCGGTCGCGCGGGGAAGTGCTCATCCGCGCCGAGCGGCCGAGCGAGCTCCGTCAGCTCGTCGGCGTCCGAGGCCTGCCACCCTACGCGCGGCCGGACGCCGGACGCGCCTGGTCCGTGATCGGGGACCGCCCGCCACGACGGGTTGTCCTTCCTGCGCTGGGGCGTCGGTGACCGTCCGTCGGCCGCGGCAGCGTTCGAGGCGGTCTGGTCAGATCCCTGCGCCCGGGCGGATGGCGCCGACGCTCGCCCCGCCTCCGTGCACCGTGAGCGGCAGCGCATCGCTCAAGGCAGCCACATCAGCGTCACTGAGCCCGCCCGCGCGAGCCAGCAGAGTCGCGGCGACGATGGTCGACGCGCGAGCGCCGCCGTCCAGCATCTTGAGCGCGACGGTCGTCCCGTCCGGAGCCACCATCACCATCACGCCCTCCGCGCCGCCCTTGGCGAAGACGCCGAGGCGTTCGATCGCGATCGTGTCGGGGCGCCCGGGGCCGTCGATGGTCCAAGGGTTTTCACGTACCGCCTTCACCAGGGAGCCGGCCACGCGGTGCAGTGCGAAGGGGGAGCGCTCGGAAGCGGTTCCGATGCGATGGATCGCGCGGGCCAGGCCCGTGAGGGTGAGGGCGTACACCGGGGCGCCGCAGCCGTCGATCGCGGTGTGGGCCATCTTCTCGCCGGTCAGTCGCTCGATGACGTCGCGGATGTGAGCCTGGAGCGGGTGCGCCGGGTCGAGATAGCCGTCTGTCGGCCAGCCGGTCGCGATGCAGGCGCGGAGCATGGCGGCGTGCTTGCCGGAGCAGTTCATCCGGACGCGCGCCTCCTGGCCGTGCTCCCGCACCATCTCGTCGCGGGTCGCGGAGTCGCTCGGCCACGCGGGAGGACACGCGAGGTCGTCCTCGTTGAGGCCGCCCGCGGTGAGTATCTCGCGCACGACCTCGGCATGCCGATCCGTCCCGGAATGGCTCGCGGTGGACAGGGCCAACTGCTCGCCCTCGAGCACGGCGCCCGCCGTCAGGCAGGCGACCGCCTGCAACGGCTTGAGGCTGGAACGCGGGAGGACCAGCGCCTCCGTGTTGCCGTGCCGCGCGACCACGTCGCCGTCGGGGGAGAGCACCACGGCCGCCCCGGCATGACGCGACTCGATGAAGCCGCTCCGCTCCACGACGGCGAGTTCGACGGAATCCTGAACGGTGAGAGTCTCCAGCACCCGACAACTCTACCGGCGGGTGTGGCTCCTCTCCGTCGAGGAGAGAGCCCCCGGGTGTCGGCGCCGCCTGACAGACTGGGCTCATGCCAGAGCAGACGACTCCGCGGCCCCTCGGCGAGCACCGGTACGCCCTCACCTCCACTTGGACGGGCAACACGGGAACCGGCACGAGCGGTTATCGCGACTACCGCCGTGATGTCACGATCGAGGTCGAGGGGAAGCCCGAACTGCTCGCGTCGTCCGACAAGCCCTTCCGTGGCGACCCGTCGCGCTGGAACCCGGAGGACCTCCTGCTGGCCTCCCTCTCCGAGTGCCACCTGCTGTCCTATCTGCACGCGTGCGTGACGGCCGGCGTCGTGGTCGTGTCCTATCGCGACACCGCGAGCGGCGTGATGCGCGAGAACGGCGCCGGTGGCGGGTCCTTCGTCGAGGTGCTGCTGCGGCCGGAGGTCGTCGTCGCCGAGGCGTCGATGATCGAGGCGGCCGAGCGGGCGCATGCCCAGGCGAACGAGTGGTGCTTCATCGCCAACTCGGTCAACTTCCCGGTCCGGCACGAGGCGACGGTGACGGCCGCCGGCTGAGTGAACCGCTCAGCGGCGCTCGTGCGGGAGCGCCTGTTTGATCTTCTCGATCGTGTTCTGCGCGGGCGCCTCGTTGTAGGTGCCCGCGAGCTCCTGCCCGGACAGGGCATGGATCGCGGCCATGATCTCGTCGGTCGCGAGTCGGCGCGCGCGGCCGCTCGTGGCCGGTCCGTGCGGGGACAGATCCAGGGGCTCCCCGAAGCGCACGGTGATCCGCTCGGACAGCGTGGGCATCTTGGCACCGACCGGCATGACCTTGTCGGTGCCGATGAGTCCCACGGGGACCACGGGGGCTCCCGTCTGCAGCGCGAGGAACGCCACGCCCGTGCGGCCCTTGTACAGTCGGCCGTCGGTCGAGCGGGTGCCCTCGGGGTAGAGCGCGACGGCGAGGCCCTCGTCGAGGAGCTGACGCTGCAGGTCGAGGGCATCGAGAGCCGCTTGACCGGCGCCGCGGCGGACCGGGATCGCGCCGATCGCCTCGAAGAACGTCTTGGAGGCCCACCCCTTCATGCCGGTGCCCTCGAAGTAGCTCGACTTGGCGAGGAAGTGCACGGGGCGCGGAGCCGCCACGGGGATGGCGATGGAGTCGATGAACGACAGATGGTTGCTGGCGAAGATCACCGGGCCGGTGGTGGGGACGTGCTCGCGTCCTTCGATGTGCGGCCGGTAGACGAGTCGGGCGAGCGGGGCGATGAGGCTGCGGCCCAGGGTGTAGGTGAAGCCGGCGCGCCGGGGCTTCGGGGAGTCCTCTGAGGGGGTTTCGGGGTCCACGGACTGCTCAGAGCTCATCAGAGCAGGCTACTCCCGGATCCATGCCGACGTGGGAATGAAGACTCGCGCCGCCGCTTCCCAGCGCGAGCAAAGGGCGATGAGGCAGGATGGAAGCTCCCGCCCGCGATCGTGAGGTCTTCCTGTGCGCACCCGTCCGCTGCTCGTCCTGTCCACCGTCGCTGCGGCGACCCTGCTGCTGGCGGGCTGCTCCGGGAACGGCGATCCGCAGAGCACCTCCTCTCCGGACGCCTCCGGGTCGAGCCAGTGCCTCGTGAACGCGAAGGCCGGCGACACCTCTGACGCCATCGAGGTCGACGGCGAAGGCCTCGACGCCAAGATCGTGGTTCCCGCCGATGCGGAGTTCGCGAACGTCGAGCGGACCGTCGTGTCCGAGGGCGAGGGAGACGATCTCGCGGCGAACGACCTCGTCTCCGTCCAGTACCAGATCGTCGATGCCGCCAGCGGCGACGTGGTCGACTCGTCGGCGCGCGGCGAGGACGGCACTCTCCCCGTGCTCCTTGACCCGAACCAGTCGTCGCTGTTCGTCGCCGCGCTGGAGTGCGAGCCGGTCGGATCCCGCGTCGTCCTCGCCATCCCCGGCAGCGCGCTCGGTGAGGGCCAGAGCAACATCGTCGTCTACGCCGAGGCCGTCGAGCGGCTCCCCGAGGTGGCGACGGGCGAGCCCGTCGAGCCGACCGCCGGCATGCCCGAGGTCGAGCTCGATGACGACGGCAAGCCGTCCGTTACGATCCCGGACGGCGACGCGCCGACCGAGACGAAGGTCTCCGTCCTCAAGCAGGGGGACGGCCCGACGGTCGCGTCCGGAGACCTCGTCGTCGTCCAGTACCTCGGCGTGAAGTGGTCGGACGGCGAGGAGTTCGACTCCAGCTGGAGCCGCGAGGCGACTCCGGCCCAGTTCCAGACCACAGGGGTCGTCGCCGGCTTCCAGAAGGCGCTCGAGGGTCAGAAGGTCGGTTCGCAGGTTCTCGTCGTCATGCCGCCGTCCGATGGCTACGGCGCGACCGAGGGCCACGAGCTGCAGGACGAGAGCCTCGTGTTCGTCGTCGACATCCTCGCGACGACTCCGGTCCAGCCGCAGCAGTAGCCGCCGTCTCGGACGGCGCAGGCACGTGTCCTAGGCTGGCGTCATGCGTCGCGTCATCATCCTCGGCTCCACCGGTTCCATCGGCACTCAGGCGCTGGATGTGATCCGCGCCAACCCTCGACGCTTCGAGCTCGTCGGTCTCGCCGCAGGGTCGAACGCCACGATGGTGTCCGAGCAGGCGGCGCAGTTCCAGGTGGAGCACACCGCTCTCGGTGCGGCGGAGGCGGAGCAGCTGGTCCGCGACGTCGAGGCCGACGTGGTGCTGAACGCCATCACCGGTTCGATCGGTCTCGGCTCGACGCTCGCTGCGCTGGAGGAGGGGCGGACCCTCGCGCTGGCGAACAAGGAGTCGCTGATCGTCGGCGGTGATCTCGTGCTCGCCGCGGCCGCGCCGGGTCAGATCGTGCCGGTGGACTCCGAGCACTCCGCCCTCGCGCAGGCCCTGCGCTCCGGTACGCACGACGAGATCCGTCGGCTGGTGGTCACGGCCTCCGGCGGGCCCTTCCGCGGGAAGTCGCGCGACGAGCTCACCACCGTCACGCCGCAGGAAGCGCTCGCGCACCCGACGTGGAACATGGGACGCACGGTCACCACGAACTCCGCCACGCTGGTCAACAAGGGTCTCGAGGTGATCGAGGCGCATCTGCTGTTCGATGTGCCGTACGACGACATCCACGTCGTCGTGCACCCGCAGTCGGTCGTGCACTCCATGGTGGAGTTCATCGACGGGTCCACCATCGCCCAGGCCTCTCCGCCGGACATGCGGCTGCCGATCTCGCTGGGCCTGGACTGGCCGCACCGGGTGGGTGGGGTGGGCCGGCCGCTGGACTGGACCTCCGCCACGTCGTGGACGTTCGAGCCGCTCGACGACATCGCCTTCCCCGCGGTGGCGCTCGCGAAGGCCGTCGGACGTGCCGGAGGCACCTTCCCCGCGGTCTACAACGCCGCCAACGAGCAGGCGGTGGACGCGTTCCACGAGGGACGCCTGTCTTTCCTCGGCATCGTCGACACCGTCCAGCGCGTCGTGGACGCGCACGACGCGCCGGATGCGCTGACCGTGGAGTCGCTCGCAGCGGCGGAGGACTGGGCGCGGCGGAAGGCCGACCAGCTCATCGCCGTCGCCTGACGCGAGGCGGGCTCAGTCCTCGTCCGGGTAGGGCACGGGCCAGCGCGGCTCCGGGACCGGCCAGCCGGCGGCCTTCAGCGCACGCCGGGAGAGCTCGCGGGCGGAGTACGGCGTCCGCACCCCGCGGATGTCGCGGTAGTCCTGGTGCCCGGGTCCCGCCCAGAGGATCGCGTCGCCGTCGCCGACGAGCCCGACGGCAGCCACGATCGCGGCCTCCGGCGGGGAGTACTCGTGGATCTCGGCGTCAGGCCGGGCGCGACGGGCGCCCTCGACGAGCGTCGCGCGGATCGACGCCGGGTCCTCGAACCGCGGGTGATGATCGGTCACGACGAGGATGTCGCTGCCCTCCACCGCGGTGCGGGCCATGTCGAAGCGCTTGCTGGCGTCCCGGTCTCCGTCGGCGCCGAAGAGCATGAGCACCTTGCCGGGGGTCACCCGCCGCACGGCCGCCAGGGTCTTCTCGAAGGCATCGGGCGAGTGGCCGAAGTCGACGAAGACCGCCGGTCCTCGCGCGCCTGAGACGAGCTGGGTGCGACCGGGCAGGTAGGCGTGGATGCCGCCGTCGCGCTGCAGGGCTTCGACAATGCGTTCCCAGGCATAGCCGCCTTCGAGCAGCATGACGATCGCGAGCGCCGCGTTCGCCGCCATGTGCGGACCGATCACTGGCACCGTCGTGGTGAGCGTGCCGGCCGGTCCCGTCATCGTGAACGTCGTGCCGGTCGTCCGCTCGTCGTCGATGACGACCACCCAGTCGGCCTGCGTCGCAGCGTCGGCGTCGGCCGCGATGGAAGGGGTCCCGACGGTGACGACGGGGATCTCGGAGCGCTCGACGACCAGGGCGCCGGAGGGGGAGTCGAGGCAGACGACGCCGCGCACGGCACGGTCGGGGCGGAAGAGAGGCAGCTTCGCCTCGAAGTACTCCTCCATGTCCGCGTAGTCGTCGAGGTGGTCGTGGCTGAGGTTGGTGAACCCCGCGACGTCGAATCGGATGCCGTCGACGCGGTGCCGGGACAGGGCCTGGGCGCTGACCTCGACTGCGACGGCCTCGACCTCGCGCTCGCGCATGAGCGCCAGGAGGGCGTGCATCTCGGAGGCCTCGGGGGTGGTGAGCCGCGAGACGATGACCTCACCCGCGATGTGCCGTTCGGCGGTGGAGGAGAGCCCGGTGACGACGCCCATCTGGTCGAGGATGCCCTCGAGGAGGTGGGAGACGCTCGTCTTGCCGTTCGTCCCGGTGGTCGCGAACAGGAGGGGGAGCGGATCCTCCGCGCCCGTGCCGTACACCCAGGCGCTCAGCGCGCCGAGCACGCCGCGGGGATCGTCGACGATGAGGATCGGGAGGCCGGCGTCGGCGGCGATGTCGGCACCCGCCTGGTCCGTGATCACCGCGACCGCTCCCTTCTCGGCGGCGGTCTTCGCGAAGTCCGCGCCGTGGCGGTTCACGCCGCGGATCGCGACGAACGCCTCGCCGGGACGCAGGTCCGCCGTGGCGAGGGTGATGCCACTGAGAGCGACGCCGTCCACGTCGCCACGCACGGAGCGGGCGAACAGGGAGGCGAGTTCGGACAGCTCGCGCCGGGGCGGGTTCGCCGGGCGGAGCACGGGGGGCAGGGTCGGCTGTTGTTCCATCGACATGTCGTCTCCATGTTCTCACGACGACGGTGTCGGCTCGGGCGGGTCGGTCCGCCGCGCGCCGGAGTCGGGCGCGGCGGACCTCGGGTCAGGCGCGGCGGCGGAAGGCGAGCATCGCGACCACGAGCGCCGCGACACCGGCGAGGAGGCCGCCGGCACCCAGGGCGATGCCCAGCGCGTCGTCGCCGTCGTCAGCCGTCGCGGGCTGCGGCGCGGCGCTCGTGCCGTGACCGTCCGCGGTGCCGTCCGTGACCGTCACGACAGGGGCAGGGGAGTCGAGGTCGTGCGGGTCCTCACCCTTCTCGGCGAGCTGCGTCCACTCGGTCGCGCCCTCCACGCACTGCTGGACCACCGGGAAGGCGAGCGTCTCGGGCGTGTCCTCGTCCAGACCCACCGACATGCTCACGGCGCCGCGCAGATCGGTCGGCACCGGGGTGAGGGCGGTGTACGTGACGGCGCTCACGAGACCGTCGTCGCCGCGCTCGACCTGGATCGTCCAGTCGCCGTCGAGCGTCGGGGCGACCGAGGCGAGGCCGTCCGGCATGGTGATGCGCAGGGCCGTGGTGGGCGAGGTGCCGCAGCCGTGTGAGAACGAGAAGGTCAGGACGCCGTGGTCGCCCGCGGCGAGCTCGTCGGGGCTGACGCTGACGTGCGCCCCGGCCATCGCGGGGACGGCGAGGGCGAGGGCGAGTCCACCGATGATGCCGGTGGCTCCGAGGAGGGTGCGGCGCGGACGACGGGGACGGATGGTGGTGTTCGACATGGGGTCTCCAGATGCTCGTGTGCGGGCGCACCGGAACAGCGCAGCCCGGAAGGGAGGGCCGTCGAGCGGGGACGGCCGGAGGGAGGGACGGCTCAGCCGCCGACGAGCACCGGAGGACCGCGTCGCGAGACCACGGCGGTCGTCGCGACGTCGAGCGGAGGGAGGAGGGCGGAGCGCAGCGGACGCGGGGGTGCCGGAGGCGTGGTGGCGGGTGCCGTCCCGCGCCGGAGGGCGGCCAGGAACCAGCGGGCGATCGTGCGCAGCACGCTCTCGCCATGCCACAGCAGCACCGTCGTCAGCAGGGCGGCTGCGAGGTGGGCAGACAGCATCAGCGCTCCCGGCCCTGGGGCCGGTGACAGCGGGCCGAGCGCGCTCAGGTCGAGGTGGTGGGAGTGGGCGCCGAGGCCGGGGGCATCTCCGGCGGTGGGAGCGCCCAGAAGCTGGAAGAGCATGTGGAACGCGCCTTGCGCCAGGATCACGGCCACCGCGACCCTCGCGCGCGACGACCGACGGCCGACCACGGCGGCGGAGAGGGGCACGAAGAGCGCGGCGACGGCGGCGATGAGCAGCGGGTGCGGGGCGGCCCCGCCGGCGAGCGTGTGGGAGACGGCCGCGAGGAGTGTGGCGATCGCGGACACGGCGGCGGCGCGGAGGAAGCGCAGCTGCCGGGACGTCATCGTGCCAGCCTAGCGACGCTGCGCGAGCCGGGCGGATTCCTAGGCGGCGGGCAGTAGCGTTGGCCTGTGGAATTCCTGCTCTATCTGGGCGGCATCGTGTTCATGCTGATCGGCCTCGGCCTCTCGATCGGTCTGCACGAGGTCGGCCACCTCGTCCCCGCGAAGCTCTTCGGCGTGCGTGTCGGCCAGTACATGATCGGCTTCGGGCCGCGCCTGTGGTCGAAGCGGATCGGCGAGACGGAGTACGGCTTCAAGCTGCTGCCCCTCGGCGGTTTCATCTCGATGTCGGGCATGTATCCGTCGTCGAAGGACAGCGGGCCGGCATCCGGGGCGTTCCGCACGCTCATCCAGGACGCGCGCTCGGCCAACGACGAGACGATCGCGGAGGGCGCCGAGGACCGGGTCTTCTACAAGCTGCCGGTGTGGAAGCGCGTGATCGTGATGCTCGGTGGGCCGCTCATGAATCTCGTGCTGGCCGTGGTCATCTTCACCGTCCTCGTCAGCGGGATCGGTGTGCAGCAGGGCACCACGACGGTCGCGGCGGTGAACGAGTGCGTGGTCCCCGCATCGTCGACGGCGACCGAGTGCGGGGCCGACGATCCGGAGTCTCCCGCCGCGGCGGCCGATGTGCAGCCCGGCGACGTCCTCGTGGCGATCGACGGGAAGCCGGTGTCGACCTTCGCCGAGGCCACCGCCATCGTCCAGGCCTCACCGGGCGAGCCCCTCGCCCTCGTCGTGCGCCGGGACGGCACCGAGCGGACGCTGACCCTCACTCCCATCGCCGCGGAGCGCACCATCACGGATGCGAGCGGGCAGCCGGTGCTCGACGACGACGGCGAGCCCGTCGTGAAGGAGGTCGGCTATGCGGGGATGATCGCGCAGATGGGCTACGTGCAGCAGCCGCTGACCGCCGGCCCGGAGCTGGCGGCGGACACCGTCGCGCGGGTCGGCTCGCTGATCGTCACCCTGCCGGTGCGGCTGTGGGACGTCGGGGTCTCGCTGGTGACGGGTGGCGAACGCGATCCGAATGGACCGCTGAGCGTCGTCGGCGTCGGGCGCCTCGCGGGCGAGGTGGCCGCGACGGACGCTCCGGTGCTGAACCGCTTCGCCGTGCTGCTCGGCCTCCTCGGCTCGCTCAACGTGGCGCTCTTCGTCTTCAACCTCATCCCGCTGCTGCCGCTCGACGGCGGGCACATCGTCGTCGCGCTGTGGGAGGGGGTCAAGCGGGTGTGGGCGAAGCTCTTCCGACGGCCGCCGCCGGCGCCGGTCGACGCCACCAAGCTCGTGCCGCTGACCGTCGTCGTCGCGACGCTGCTGATCGCGATGGGCGCGCTCCTGCTCGTGGCCGACCTGTTCAACCCGGTCAAGCTCCTGGGCTGAGCGGCCGGAACGCGCTCAGGCCAGGGCGTGCGCCGCCAGGCGCTCCAGCGTGCGGATGCCGTCGCGGGACAGGATCGATTCGAGGTGGCCCTGCACCGATGCGAAGCCGTCGCCGCGCAACGCGTAGACGTCTCCGGTTACCGGATCGGCGGAGACCTCGGCCGCGCCCACCGAGGTCACTCCGGGATCGACCCGTGCCGTGAAGGTGTTGTAGAACCCGATCGAGGCGTCCTCGCCGAAGACCGGCACGGCCTTCTGCAGTCCCTGATGCGGAGCGTCGAGAGGCGTCAGCGCGATCCCCATCCGGTCCGCCAGGATCTGGTGGCTCAGGCACACCGCGAGCAACGGCGACTGTGCCTGCAGGCGGGCCGCCACGACCTCGCGCATCCGGGCGATGCGCGGGCTCGTGCCGTCGCGCGGGTCTCCCGGACCGGGGCCGGCGACGACGAGATCGGCCGTCTCGACCGCCTCGTCGTCCACCGTGTCCCAGGAGGCGATCGTCACGTCGAGCCCGAGATGGCGCAGCTGGTGCGCGAGCATCGTCGTGAAGCGGTCCTCCGCGTCGACGACGAGGGCGGATCGGCCGGAGAACGGACCCGTGAAGTCCTCGCCCTGCGGGTTCAGCCAGAACTCGGCGAGGCGGGCGTTGCGCGAGGAGAGCAGCGCGGCGACGTCCGGGTCGTCGGCGAGGCGCCGGGGCTCACCGGGGGCGTCGGCGTCGCTCCGCGCCTCGGCCACACGGTCCCGGTCGATCGCACCGATGGCTCCCAGCACGCCCGCCGCCTTGCCGTGCGTCTCGGAGACCTCGCCATGCGGGTCCGAGTGACGGACGAGGGTCGCGCCGACCGGAACGCTCAGCGCGCCGTCCTGCAGGTACACGGTGCGGATGAGGATCGGGGCGTCGAGGTCGTGACCGCCGTCGCCGTTCGGGGTGAACAGCGCGGCCACCCCCGAGTAATAGCCCCGGGGCTTGCGCTCGTGCCGCCGGATCACGGCGCAGGCGTTCTGCATGGGGGAGCCGGTGACGGTCGGGGCGAACATCGTCTCGCGGAGGATGTCCCGCGGGTCCAGCCCGCTCCGTCCGCGCAGCATGTACTCGGTGTGCGTCAGCCGCGACATCTCCTTGAGATGCGGGCCCGTGATGCGTCCGCCGTCGGCGCAGACGGCGCTCATCATCTTGAGCTCCTCGTCGACGACCATGAACAGCTCCTCGGTCTCCTTGGTCGACGTGAGGAAGTCGGTGAGCGTCTCCTTCGTCGCGCCGCCCGCCGGATGCCGGAAGGTGCCCGAGATGGGATTCATGGTGACGATGCCCTCGCGGGCCACGACATGCGCCTCGGGGCTCGCGCCCACCGCGATGTGACCGGGGGTGACGACCGCGAACGTCCAGTAGGCCCCGCGCTCGTGGGTGAGGAGCGCTCGGAACCAGGTGAGCGCCGCGGTGCGCTCATCGGCGTCGACGGTCGCGGTGAAGTCCCGGCGGATGACGAAGTTCGCGCCTTCGCCTCGGCCGATCTCCTCGGCGATCACCGTCTCCACGATCGCGGCGTACTCCTCGTCGGCGATGTCGAAGCCCTCGTCACGCAGGGGGACCGGGGAAGAGGGGAGCGCGTCGAGCACGGCGGCGGTCGGCAGGTCGAGGTGCTCCGCGACGACGAGGCAGCGCAGCGGGGTGCCGTCGTCTTGAGCCACGAAGCCGCGCTCGCGGACCTGTCGATACGGGACGAGCGCGAAGACCTCCCGCGGCTCTCCGTCGATGGTCAGCGGGATGTCGGCGAGCAGCTCGACGTCGGTCACGTCGCCGGTGAGCAGCTCCACGGTGTCCGCGCCGTCTCGGGCGATCAGCACGAAGGACGCGGTGGGATCGGCGCTGAGCTCGTCGAGGCGAGAGAGGGTCATCGATGTCTCCTGTGCGAGGGCTCCGGCTCGGCGCAACGAAAAGACCGCCCCGGAGGCGGTCTGGATTCGAGGGAACGCGAACACACCGCCTAGGAGGCGGGCCACCAGGTGATGTGCGCGATCATTGGGGCGAAACTACCACACCCGCCGCATCCAGCCCTTCCGCATCCTGGCGGCGTAGGCTGGGATCGTGCCAGCAGTGAATCTTGGGATGCCGAAGGTCCCCGAAGTCCTCGCCCCGCGTCGCAAGTCCCGCCAGATCAAGGTGGGCAAGGTGCTCGTCGGCGGCGATGCGCCCGTCAGCGTGCAGTCGATGACGACGACGAAGACCACCGACATCAACGGGACGCTGCAGCAGATCGCGGAGCTCACCGCCTCGGGCTGCGAGATCGTGCGCGTCGCCGTGCCCTCGCAGGACGACGCCGATGTGCTGCATATCATCGCGAAGAAGAGCCAGATCCCGGTCATCGCCGACATCCACTTCCAGCCGAAGTACGTCTTCCAGGCGATCGACGCCGGCTGTGCGGCCGTGCGCGTCAACCCGGGGAACATCCGCAAGTTCGACGACCAGGTCGGCGAGATCGCGAAGGCCGCCAAGGACGCGGGCGTCTCGCTCCGCATCGGCGTGAACGCGGGTTCGCTCGACCGCCGCCTGCTCGAGAAGTACGGCAAGGCCACGCCGGAGGCCCTCGTCGAGAGCGCCGTCTGGGAGGCGTCGCTGTTCGAGGAGCACGACTTCCACGACTTCAAGATCTCGGTCAAGCACAACGACCCGGTCGTCATGGTCAAGGCCTACCGTCAGCTCGCCGAGCGGGGCGACTGGCCGCTGCACCTCGGCGTGACCGAGGCGGGACCGGCCTTCCAGGGCACGATCAAGAGCGCGACCGCCTTCGGCATCCTGTTGGGGGAGGGGATCGGCGACACCATCCGCGTGTCCCTGTCCGCCCCGCCGGCCGAGGAGGTCAAGGTCGGTCACCAGATCCTCCAGTCCCTCAACCTCCGAGAGCGCAAGCTCGAGATCGTCTCGTGCCCCTCGTGCGGTCGGGCTCAGGTCGATGTGTACACGCTCGCGGAAGACGTCACCGAGGGGCTCAAGGAGATGACGGTGCCGCTGCGCGTCGCGGTCATGGGCTGCGTCGTGAACGGCCCGGGCGAGGCGCGCGAGGCCGATCTCGGCGTTGCCTCCGGTAACGGCAAGGGACAGATCTTCGTCAAGGGAGAGGTCATCAAGACCGTCCCGGAGGCCGACATCGTCGCCACTCTCATCGAGGAGGCGAACCGCATCGCCGCCGAGATGGGACCGGACGCTCCGCTCGGCACCGCCCAGGTCGTCACCGCCTGATCCGAGGAGCACCATGCCCGACTTCCTCCTGCCCGCACCAGTCCAGGCGATGGTCGACGCGATCAACGCCGGAGACACCGAAGCGTTCGTCGCTGCGTTCACGCCGGACGGCTTCGTGAGCGATTGGGGCACCGTGAAAGCCGGTGCCGACGGCGTGCGCGGCTGGGCGGACAGCGATGCGATCGGCGCCGGGGCGCGGATGACCGTGCTCTCGGCCGCCACGGACGGCGACACCACGCGGATCCGCTTCGGCTGGTCCAGTCGCGTCTTCAACGGGGAGTCGGACGGGATCTTCGTCGTCCACGGCGACCGGCTCGCCAGCTTCACGATCCCGCCGTCCCACTGACGCCCTGTGCCTGATCGGCACCATCGTTCCGTCGTCTCTCCGAGGAGCCCCATGACCACGCCCACGATCGTCACCTTCCCGGACGGCAGCCTCCGCGGAGATGCCGTGGTGACCCATGTGGCCGACGACGCGGACGGGACGGTGGTCGTCGTCGACGCCACCCCGTTCCACCCGGTGGACCACACCTGGCCCGACCAGCCCGGCGACACCGGCGTGCTGTCCGGCGAGGGCGGAGCCGTCCGGGTGGCCGAGGCGCTCATGGCGGCGGTGTCGGATGACGGCGCGTTCGCGGTGGGCAGCGCGATCCCCGTCAAGCGAGGAACCGAGGGGTGGACCTGGCTGGTCGCCCACCGGCTCGATGGTGTGGCGCCGACCTGGCTCGCGGAGGGTGCTCCCGCGTCCCTCGTCGTCGACGAGGAGCATCGCGCCGGCCTCAGCCGCGGTCACACCGCGTGCCACCTCGCCTCCCTCGCTCTCGATCTCGCCGTCGCGGACCTCTGGCGCAAGGACCCCGGGGAGGATGCGCTGGGCAATCCCGACTTCGAGGGACGGGCGAACCAGTCCAGCCGCATCCATGAGGACGGCGCCGTCGACGAGTACCGCCTGGGCAAGAGCCTGCGTCGTGCGGGCTTCGACACCGAGACGTTCGCGGCCACGCTCGCAGACCGGGAGCAGCGCATCAACGCACAGCTCGCCGCGTGGGTCTCCTCCGCTGCCCCGAGCCGCATCGAGGTGGACGGACAGACGATCGTGGACCGGCGGCGCTGGCACTGCGCGCTCCCCGAGGGCGAGGCCGTGATCCTCTGTGGCGGCACCCACGTCCGTTCCCTCGCGGAATTCGCCGCCATCACGGTGACCCTGGATCTGTCCGACCCCCAGCTCCTCGTGATGACGACGACCGCGACTCCCGCCTCCTGAGCCCTCGCTCCTCAGGCGTTCGCGCGAGGACAGGCGTCAGCGGCCGGTGTCGCCTGTTGTCGCGTGCCTGCCTGCTCCCGCGATGAGGTCAGCGCACGAACCCCGCCTGCAGCCGGCCGCCCGCGAGTTCCAGTTCCTCGCCGACCCGCGCCGCGAAGCCGGAGAAATCCCCGGCGAGCAGCGGAGCGCTGAGCCGATCCGCGCGCTCGGGACTCCACGCGCGCAGACGTCGGGGGAGCCACTTCCCAGAACCGATCCACTGTCCGTCGGCCAGCAGCATCAGCTCGGCGATGCGCTCGAACAGCAGGCCGGCCACGACATGCTGCTCGAGAGGGTCCGTGGCGTCCTGGAGGTCGTCGAGCAGATCGGTGATGACATACCGCCGGAATCGTGACTCCGTCTCGCCCAGGACGGGGCCGGCGGCGAGCACCGCACCCCACCGGGCCCGCAGGCCGTCGAGCCCGGGGCAGGGGCGCACCGGCACGCCCTCCACGAGCATGTGGACGATGACGGGTCGATGCTGTGCGATGCCGCGGTGGGCCCATGTCTCGAACCCTGCCGCTGTGTAGGCGAACACCTCGAGGACCTCGCCTTCGAACTCGAAGGTGGCGGCTTCGCTCCCCTGGGCGTCGTCGGCGAAGAGGTCGTCGTCGATGAGCAGGAGATCGATGTCGCTCGTGTGTGTGCGCTCGCTGCGGGCCGTGCTCCCGGCGACGATCGCGATGCGTGCGCGCGGATACCGCGCGGCGAGGAAGCGCTCGATGCGCTCGGCCTGATACATCTCGACAGGGTATCCGGCGGGAGCACAGGCGATCGCGGCTGCACAGGCAGTCGTGCGTGGGGGTGCCTGACTCCGGGCGTCCGCCTGATCCGGCGGAGTCAGTCGGCGAGCTCGATCTCGCCCGCCGCGATGTCCACACGGACGACGCGCAGCCGCACCACATCGCCGGGCTTTGTGTCGGGGGTCACCGGCGCGGTCGTCGTCACGGCGGGCTCCGCGATCTGGACGGCGGCCCGCTCGCCCCGGAGCTCGATGACCGTCGCCTCGACCGTCTGCCCGATCTGGGGAGTGAGGAGCGCGGCCTCGACCCGGTTCACGGTGTCCGCGTCCAGCTGCGACGCCCGTCGGCCCGAGTCCTGCATGAGCGCGGGGAGGTCGCCGAGGGAGGAGCGCACCCACTCCGGCACGGGCTGCCCTGTCGAGACGGCGAGGCAGATCGCGAGGACCCAGCGGTCGACGAGCCTCCGGAGGGGAGCGGTCGCATGTGCGTACGGGGCGCCGATAGCGGCCTGCACGGCGTCGGCGGGCGGCTCCCCGTCGAACACGAGGTACCCCGCGCCGCGGAACAGCGAGGCGGCGGCTTCCAGCACGGGAAGGGTCATCGGGTCGGAGCGGTCGAGGCTCCGAAGATACTCGCCGTAGGTGCCCGTGGTCCAGGGGCGCCCGAGCGCCTCCGTCTGGTGCCGGAAGGCCGCGAACGCCGTCTCGTCGGGTTCCGGCATCGTGCGGAGGATGCCGACGCCTGCGTCGATCATGAGCGTCGCGGCCGCCATCCCGGTCATGAGCGACAGCTGAGCGTTCCACTCCTCGACGGGCAGCGGGCTGCGGCGCTCGATCGCATAGGAGCCGTCGGCGGTGCGCACGACCTCCTCGTCCGGGACGTTGAGGCTGGCTCCACCGCGCCCGCGCTCCTGTTCGAGGCGGAGGGCACCGATCTCCGGCAGCAGGGCCGCGGGGCCGCCGTCGCCCCGGTCCAGGGCATCCTGGGTGGACGCGTAGTCGAGCTGGGCGCGGGAACGGATGAGGGCGCGCTCCAACCGGAAGTCGGTCACGCTCCCCGCCGCGTCCAGGGTGAACGTCCACACCAGGGCGGGGCGGTCGACATCGGGGAGCAGCGAGGCGCGGTCCTCGCTGAGCACGGGCGGATGCAGCGGGATCGTGCCGTCCGCGGCGTACAGGGTCTGTCCGCGCCGACGGGCCTCCGCATCCACGGCGCCTCCCGGTACGACGAACCCCGGCACGTCCGCGATGGCGTACCGCACCCGATAGCCGTCGCCGTCCCGGTCGAGGTGGAAGGCCTGGTCGAGGTCACGGGCGCCCGCCGGATCGAGGGTGGCGAACGGGACATCCGTGAGGTCGAGCTCCGGGGTCGTCGCCGAGGCGGCTTCCGCCTCCGCGAGCACATCGGCGGGAAACGCCGTCGGCGTCTCCAGGTTCTCCCGGAGGGTCGAGAGCGCCGCAGCGAGCTCGGTCTGTGCGGCGGAGGGGGCGACATGCGAGCGGCGCTGGGGCATGCCGCCAGCCTAGGTCGAGCACCGGGACGATCCGCCGCAGCCGGCCCGCGTGCCCACATCGGCCGCTAGCGTGGGGACATGACCACTGCTGCCAAGGCCCAGACCCTCGTCGGACTCTATGACGCCCCGGAGATCCTCCGTGTGGTGAACGTGTGGGACGTCGTCTCCGCACGCGCCGTCGCCGCACTGCCGGAGACGAAGGCGATCGCCACCGCCGGTCACGGCATCGCCGCGTCGTTCGGCTACGACGACGGAGACACCCCGCGCGACGTCATGATCGACATGGTCGGGCGAATCGCCGCGTCCGTCTCCGTCCCCGTCACCGCCGACCTGGACGACGGGTACGGGGATGCGGGAGAGACCACCCGCCTCGCGATCGCGGCCGGCGTCGTCGGCGCGAACGTCGAGGACCGCCTCAAGCCGCTCGACGAATCGGTCGCCGTCGTCGAGGCCATCGTGAAGGCCGCGGAGGCGGAGGGCGTGCCGTTTGCCCTCAACGCCCGCACCGACGCGTTCGTGCGTGCCGGGTCGCGCCCCGTGGAGCAGAGCATCGCGGATGCGATCCAGCGCGGTCGCGCCTTCCTCGATGCGGGTGCCACCGCGGTCTTCGTCCCTGGCATCCTCGATGCGAACGTCACGCGGCAGCTCGTCGAGGGCATCGGAGAGCGCAAGGTCAGCGTGATCGGCATCCCCGGGGCGCTCGCCGCCTCCGAGTACGAGAAGCTCGGCGTGGCCCGCATCTCCTACGGTCCGCTGCCGCAGAGAGTGGCGCTCACGGCCCTGCAGGAGCTCGCCGAGAGCCTCTACGGCGGCGGCGTCGTGCCGCAGGGACTGCCGGCCCTCAACTGAGCGACGAGGAGGGTGACCACGGCTCACTACACTTGAGCCGTGGTCACTCGTCTTTCGAACTTCTTCCTCCGTACGCTCCGTGAAGATCCTGCCGGTGCCGAGGTCGCCAGTCACAAGCTGCTGATCCGCGCCGGGTACATCCGACCGCAGGCCGCGGGCATCTTCGCGTGGCTGCCGCTGGGTCTGCGCGTCAAGGCGAAGATCGAGACCGTCATCCGCGAGGAGATGGCCGCCGCCGGCGCGCAGGAGGTGCACTTCCCCGCGCTGATGCCGCGGGAGGCGTATGAGGCCACCGGGCGCTGGGACGAGTACGGCGATCTGCTGTTCCGCCTCCAGGACCGCAAGGGCGGGGACTACCTGTTGGCGCCGACGCACGAGGAGGCGTTCACGCTGCTCGTGAAGGACCTGTACTCGTCGTACAAGGACCTGCCGCTGACGATCTTCCAGATCCAGGACAAGTACCGCGACGAGGCCCGGCCGCGCGCCGGGCTCCTCCGCGGCCGCGAGTTCACGATGAAGGACGCCTACTCCTTCGACGCCTCCGACGAGGGGCTGGACGCGAGCTACCAGGCGCAGCGGGACGCGTATGAGCGCATCTTCCAGCGGCTGGGCCTCGAGTACGCGATCGTGCAGGCCGATGCGGGGGCCATGGGCGGTTCGCGCAGCGAGGAGTTCCTGCACCCGACCCCCGTGGGCGAGGACACGTTCGTCCGCAGCGCCGGCGGTTACGCGGCCAACGTCGAGGCCTTCAGCACGCCCGTCCCGGCTCCGGTCCCGTTCGACGCCGACGGCGCCCCCGTGGTCTTCGACTCGCCCGACACCCCGACCATCGAGACGCTCGTGGCGCACTGCAACCGCGAACTCGACGGCGAGTACACCGCGGCCGACACGCTCAAGAACGTCGTGCTCGCCCTGAAGCACCTCGACGGCACCCGCGAGCTCGTGATCGTCGGCATCCCCGGCGACCGCGAGGTGGACGAGAAGCGCGCCGAGGTGGCCTTCGCCCCGGCCGAGGTCGAGACCGCCACCGCGGACGACTTCGAGAACAACCCGCTCCTGGTGAAGGGGTACATCGGTCCGTGGTCGCCCACGGGCGCCGTGCTGGGCGAGGAGTCCGCCACGGGCATCCGCTACCTCGTCGACCCCCGCGTGAGCGAGGGCACCAGCTGGGTCACCGGCGCGAACATCGACCAGAAGCACGCGCACTCGGTCGTCGCCGGGCGCGACTTCGAGGCAGATGGCATCGTGGAGATCGCGAACGTGCGCGCCGGCGACCCGGCGCCCGATGGCTCCGGTCCGGTCGAGCTCGCCCGCGGCATGGAGATCGGTCACGTCTTCCAGCTCGGGCGGAAGTACGCGGAGGCGCTCGGCCTCAAGGTCCTCAACGAGAACGGCAAGCTCGTCACGGTGACCATGGGGTCGTACGGCATCGGCGTCACGCGGATCCTGGCGATCATCGCCGAGCTGAACAACGACGACAAGGGCCTGATCTGGCCGGCCTCGGTCGCGCCGTTCGACGTGCAGGTCGTCGCCGCGGGGCGCGACCAGGTCGCCTTCGACGTCGCGGAGGACCTCTCCGCACAGCTCGAGGCCGCCGGGCTCGACGTGCTCTACGACGACCGTCCGAAGGTGTCTCCCGGGGTCAAGTTCGGTGATGCAGAGCTCGTCGGCGTCCCGAAGATCGTGATCGTCGGCCGGGGCGCCGCCGACGGCCAGGTGGAGTTCTGGGACCGTCGCACGGGCGAGCGCGAGGCGGTCTCGGTCGCCGAGGCCGTGGAGCGGCTCTCCGCCACGCGCTGACCCGGCGCCGCCGGTGGCTCAGCAGGTGATGCGGCCGTGGTTCATGATGTCGTCGTCCGGGGTGTCTCGGGTCGCGAGCGCCTTGAGCGCCCCGGCGGCCATCGCGACCTTGCCCTTCGCCGGCTCCCAGAACTCGGCGACGACCGGGGTCACCGTGAGCAGGGCGATGCCGGGGGTCTCCAGCCCGTCCTCGAACCAGATGTCGAGGGAGGGGGAGTAGAGCTCCTCCATCTTCGCGCGGTCGTGGACGACCTCGGCGGTGCCGGCGACGGACACGTAGCGCATGCCCTTGGCGTCGCAGTAGGCGAGACCGACATCGTGGTGACGCCGCGCCTCCTCGACCTTCTCCGTGTCCTCCGCGGTGAAGAACCAGATGGCACCCGCCTCGTCCATCTGCCTGGTCGACATGGGACGGCTGACGAGGTTCCCGTCGGGGTCGGTGGTGGTGAGCATGGTGAAGTCGATGTCCTCCACGAGCTCCTTGATGCGGGCGAGGGCGTCGGGACCGGTGATCTCTGTCATGTCGCCATGGTGATGCCGCCGTCGACGACGGGCACGGGCGTTGACACCGCATCCCGGCCGTGCTGTGGAGCGCGGAGCGCGGAACCCCGGCGTTGCGTCCCGCCGGCCGGATGCCGCGTGGGACGCTGGGGGCATGACCGAGGAACCGCTGCCGGCCGCTCTGAGCGACGAGATCAACCATGTGCTGGACGAAGCGGGGGTGTCCTCGGACCGTCGGCTCGTGATGCGGATGCTCCGCACGGCGCTGCTCCTCGGTGAGGACGACACCGACCGCCTCGACCTCAAGATCGCCTCCGCCGCCCTAGCCGAGATGCGCGATGCCTTCCGCCTCTTCGCTCCGTTCCGCGGGGTGCCGAAGGTGACCGTCTTCGGGTCCGCTCGCACCCTCCACGACGACCCGCTGTACCTGCAGGCGCGGGATGTCGCCGCGGCGCTCGCGAGCGACGGCTGGATGGTCGTCACCGGCGCCGGCCCCGGGATCATGCAGGCCGCCGCCGAGGGGGCGGGGCCGGCGCTGTCGCTCGGCGTCTCCATCCGGCTCCCCTTCGAGGAGAAGGCGAACAGCCTCGTCGCGGGAAGCGATCAGGTCGTCGCGATGAAGTACTTCTTCACCCGCAAGCTCATGCTCATCAAGGAATCCAGCGGCTTCATCTGCCTTCCGGGCGGGTTCGGCACGCTCGACGAGATGTTCGAGCTGCTCACCCTGCAGCAGACGGGGAAGGCCGAGCCGACGCCGATCGTGCTGCTCGACGAGAAGGGCGGATCGTTCTGGCAGGGCATGCGGCGCTTCGTCGACGAGCACCTCGCGCCGATGGGGGTGATCTCCCCCGGGGACTTCGATCGCGTCGTCATCACCGACTCGGTCGAGGAGGCCCGCGCCGAGATCACCGGGTTCTGGCGCAACTACGACTCGCTGCGGTGGGTCGGGGACACGCTCGTGCTGCGGCTCAAGGCCGAGCCGACGGACGCCGAGATCGAGGAGCTCAACGTCCGATTCGCGACGCTTCTGTCTTCCGGGCGCATCGAACGGACGGCTCCGCGTTCCCCCGAGGTGGCCGACGACGACCGGCTCGACCTCCCGCGCCTCGCCCTGCACCTGGATCAGCGTCAGGTGGGCAACCTCTTCCGGCTCATCGGCGCCCTCAACGCGCTCCCGTCCGCGCCGAAGGACTGACCAGGCGCGGGACTGTCCGCCGGGACAGGCACCTGCGCGGAAGCAGGCTGCTCGCGCTCAGAGAGCCTGCTGTCGCGCGACGGCCTGTGCCGGCGGAGGCCGGATGGCCCGGGCGCGCGGCACACGGTATCGTTGTACGGATGTCGCGCGTGCATTCGGGCGCGACGAGAGCTGAATAGGGAGGCCGTCATGGACATCGAACTGAGTCTGCTGCGAGGGATCGAGAAGGAGAAGGCGATCCCGTTCGACGAGCTCGTCTCGATCATCGAGCAGGCGATCCTGACCGCGTACTCCAAGCACGTCTCGCCCGACGGCGCGACGCCGGAGGGCGTCCGCGTGCACCTCGACCGCAAGACCGGCCACGTCGCCGTCCTCCAGGTCGTCCGCGACGACGAGGGTGCGATCATCGGCGAGGAGGAGGCGACGCCGGACGACTTCGGGCGCATCGCCGCATTCGCCGCCAAGCAGGTCATCAGCCAGCGCCTCCGGGACATCGCGGACGACGCCGTCCTCGGGGAGTTCAAGGGCAAGGAGGGCGACATCGTCGCCGGCGTGATCCAGCAGGGGCCGAACCCGCGCATGATCCACGTCGACCTCGGCTCCGTCGAGGCCATCCTCCCGCCCGAGGAGCAGGTGCCCGGCGAGGAGTACGCGCACGGGTCCCGGTTGCGCGTCTACGTCACCAGCGTCGCCAAGGGGCTCAAGGGTCCGCAGATCACCGTCTCGCGCACGCACCCGGGCCTGGTCCGCAAGCTGTTCGCGCTCGAGGTGCCCGAGATCGCGGCCGGCCTGGTCGAGATCGTCGCGCTGGCCCGCGAGGCCGGGCACCGCACCAAGATCGCGGTGAAGGCGAACGACCCGGCCATCAACGCCAAGGGCGCGTGCATCGGCGAGATGGGGCGCCGTGTGCGGGCCGTCACGGAGGAGCTGGCGGGGGAGAAGATCGACATCGTCGACTACGACGCCGACCTGCCCACGTTCGTGGCGCACGCGCTGTCGCCGGCGAAGGTCACGAGCTCGTTCCTCCTCGACGCGAGCACCAAGGCCGTCCGCGCCCTCGTGCCGGACTACCAGCTGTCGCTCGCCATCGGCAAGGAGGGTCAGAACGCGCGTCTGGCCGCCAAGCTCACCGGCGCCAAGATCGACATCCAGCCGGACAGCGTCCTCGACTGATCCCTGTCGGTCCTCGACGCCACGCCCGGTGGCGGCGAGGACGGACGGAACGCAGGTGTAAGATGGAACCCGTACGAACGTGCGTCGGTTGCCGCACGCGTGCTCCCCGCTCCACTCTGCTCAGGGTGGTTGCCCAGAACGACACCCTCATCCCCGATGAGCGTGCTGTCCTGCCGGGGCGTGGCGCGTGGGTGCATCCGACACCCGAGTGCATGGAAGCCGCTCTGCGGCGTCGAGCTTTCGGAAGAGCACTGCGTGTGACCACTCAGCTGGACACACGGATCTTCGAACAGCACCCACCAAGAAACAAAGGCTGAACAGCTATGGAAACAAAGTGAACGGCTCGAAATGAGACCCGTCCGCGACTAGTGGTCTGCCCTGTCTGGGCAGACCGACCCAGACAGGAGAATTGTGGCTGGTAAACCACGCGTACATGAGATCGCCGCCGAACTCGGCGTCGACAGCAAGGTCGCACTTGCGAAGCTCAAGGAACTCGGCGAGTTCGTGAAGAGCCCGTCCTCGACGGTCGAGCCCCCGGTGGCGCGCAAGCTGCGCGCCGCGATCGAGGCCGACCCGTCCCTGAAGGCGGCCTCCGAGCCCGCTGCGGCGAAGCCCGCGGCGAAGCCGGCACCGAAGTCCTCGGGGCCGACCCCCGGTCCGAAGCCCGGCCCCAAGCCGGGTCCCGCGGCTCCTGCCGCTCCGGCACCGGC
>NZ_SSDN01000022.1:0-27120 GCF_004794355.1 Microbacterium sp. K36
ACTACTACAAGGCCAACGTCGAGTTCTTCGACGAGATCGGCTCGCCCGGCGGCGCCGCCCGCACCGGACTCATCCGTCACGACCACCCCCTCATCGCCGCGCTCCCGCCGCAGGAGGTGCACGAGTGACCCCGCGCATCGCCATCGTCGGCGCGGGCCCCGCGGGCATCTACGCCGCCGACCTCCTCCGGGCGCAGGTGCCGGAGGCGGCCATCGACCTGTACGAGAAGCTCCCCGCTCCGTACGGGCTCGTCCGCTACGGCGTCGCCCCCGACCACCCGCGCATCCGCAAGATCATCGATGCGCTGCACGACGTGCTCCTCCAGCCCGGGATCCGGCTGCTCGGCAACGTCGAGGTCGGCGTCGATGTGACGGTCGACGAGCTCCGCCGGGCGTACGACGGCGTCGTCATCGCGACCGGAGCCGACCGCGACGTGGTGTTCGACGTGCCGGGAGCGGAGCTTCCCGGATCGTTCGGCGCCGCGGATTTCGTGGCCTGGTACGACGCGCACCCCGACGTCGCGCGGGGCTGGGGCCTGGAGGCGGAGTCCGTGGCCGTGCTCGGGGCGGGCAACGTGGCCCTCGACGTCACGCGCATCCTCGCGAAGCACGCCGCGGCGCTGGAGTCGACCGACACTCCCGATCACATCCTCGACGCGCTCGCCGCGAGCCGGGTCCGCGACGTGCACCTCTTCGCCCGCCGCGGCCCCGCCGATGCGCGCTTCTCGGCCCTGGAGCTGCGCGAGCTCGGGGAGCAGCACGACGTGGAGGTGATCGTCGATCCCGCCGACCTCGAGCTCGACGACCATGCCTCGCGCATGCTGGAGCAGTTCTCGCAGCGCCGCATCATCGTGCGCACCCTCACGGAATGGGCGCAGCGTCCGTCCGCCGGGGCCTCCCGGCGCATCCACCTGCACTTCCGGCATCGCCCCGTCCGCGTCCTCGGCGCGGACCGCGTGGAGGGAATCGAGTTCGAGCGCACGGCCTCCGATCCGCTCGGCCGCATGATCGGCACCGGCGAGCTCGTGCGGTACGAGGTCGGCGCCGTGTACCGGGCGATCGGCTACCTCTCCTCGCCCGTGCCCGGCGTGCCGTTCGACGCGGCACGGGGCGTCGTGCCGAATGCGGAGGGGCGGGTGCTCGATGCCGACGGCACGCCCGTCCCGGGCCTCTACGCGACCGGCTGGATCAAGCGCGGGCCGATCGGGCTCATCGGCTCGACCAAGTCCGACGCCGCGCAGACCGTGCAGCATCTCGTGGAGGACCTCGCCGCGACGCCGTCCGCCCGTATCGACCGGCACCCGCCCCTGGACCTCCCCGGCGTGGTGGACTGGGAGGGTTGGTTGCGCATCGACGAGGCCGAGCGCCGCGCCGGAGCCGTCCGCGGCCGGGAGCGCATGAAGCTCGTCGACCGCGCGGCCATGCGCGCCCACGCGACCCCCACCCCCATCCCTCTCGAGGAGAGCACCCGATGACCCCCGACCCGAACACCACACCGCACCCCGCCGCTCCGGTGCCCACGCCGGTCGGGGAGGGGCTCAAGGCGGCGTTCCGCACCCACCCCGCCGGTGTCGCCATCATCACGGCGCAGGGTCCGGACGGCCCCGTCGGCCTCACGGCGTCGAGCGTGTCGTCGGTCGCGGTCGATCCGGCGGCGATCGTGTTCTCGGTGACCAGGGCGACCGGCAGCGCCGGGGCCATCCTCGGCGCCGAGACCTTCGTCGTGCACCTCATCGACGACGAGCACTCCGCGCTCGCCCAGAGCTTCGCGGTGAGCGGTTCCGAGCGCTTCACGCCCGAGCAGGGCTGGACGACGCTGCCGACCGGCGAGCCGCACCTGGCGGAGGCCCGTGTGGCCCTGCGCTGCCGGTCGATCCAGACCGTGCCCGTCGGCTCGTCGACCGTGGTGATCGCCGAGGTGCTCGAGGTGCTCACCGGCCGCCCCGCCCGCCCGCTCGTCTACATCGACCGCCGATTCCACGCCCTGTCCCACGACACCGCCCTCTGACCCCGTCACGAAAGGAACCACCATGTCCACTCCGTACACGCTCCCCGAGCTGCCCTACGACTACTCGGCGCTGGAGCCGCACATCTCCGGCAAGATCATGGAGCTGCACCACTCCAAGCACCACCAGGCCTACGTGACCGGCGCGAACACGGCGCTGGAGCAGCTCGCGGCGGCCCGCGACAGCGGCGACCTCGGAGCGGTGAACAAGCTCGAGAAGGACCTCGCGTTCAACCTCGGCGGCCACGTCAACCACTCCGTGTTCTGGCAGAACCTCTCGCCCGAGGGTGGCGGGGCACCGGAGGGCGAGCTCTCGGCGGCGCTCGCGGACTCGTTCGGGTCCATCGACGGCTTCCGCGCGCACTTCACCGCGACGGCCCTCGGCGTGCAGGGGTCCGGCTGGGCCGTGCTCGCCTGGGACTCGGTGGGTGCACGCCCGGTGATCTTCCAGCTCTTCGACCAGCAGGGCAACGCGCCGCTCGGCGTCATCCCGCTGCTGCAGCTCGACGTGTGGGAGCACGCCTACTACCTCGACTACCTCAACGTGCGGGCGGACTACGTCAAGGCGTTCTGGAACCTCGTGAACTGGCCCGACGTGCAGCGCCGCTTCGAGACGGCGCGCACCGCCACCACGGGTCTCCTCGTCCCCTGACCCCACCTATCCCTTCGCCGACCCGGCCCCTTGTGTGCGCCCCGGCCCGTTGCGATCGTCCGCAACGGGCCGGGGTGGCCGCAAGGGGCCGGGTCGCGTTCAGGCGAGGGTGAGGAAGAGCTTCTCCAGGTCGGGGAGGGGGACGGCGTCGTCCTGCGCGGGGTCCTCCAGGCAGGTCTTCATGGCGGAGGCGATGATCTGGAACCCGGCCTTGTCCAGGGCCGAGGTCACCGCGGCCAGCTGCGTGACGACGGCCCGGCAGTCGCCGCCGCTCTCGACCGCGGCGATCACGGCGCCGAGCTGTCCCTGTGCGCGCTTGAGGCGGTTGGCGATCTTGCGCTGCGTGTCGGTGTCGACGGTGGTCATGGTCTCTCCCTGAAGGCCGGCTGTACGCTCCACTATACCCCCGGGGGTATAGTGTCTGGATACCCACCCGGGTATCGAGTGAGGAGAGAACACATGTGTCGAGCAGTCCGTTGCCGTACTTGCGGGAAGACCACCTGGTCGGGCTGCGGCCAGCACGTCGACGCCGTCCGCCGCACCGTGCCGGCGTCGGACTGGTGCACGGGCCACCCGAAGGACGAGGCCAAGGGAGGCCTCCTGTCCCGGCTGTTCGGCCGATGAGCGCACCGCTCCGCGTCGTCATCGTCGGTGGCGTCGCCGGCGGCATGTCGGCGGCGACCCGGCTCCGGCGGCTCGATGAGTCCGCGGACATCGTCGTCTTCGAGCGCGGGCCCGAGGTCTCCTACGCCAACTGCGGTCTGCCCTACTACGTGGGCGGTGTGATCGAGGAGCGCGACGCCCTCCTGCTGCAGACCCCCGAGTCGCTGCACCGCCGTTTCCGGCTGGACGTCCGCGTCCGTCACGACGTCGTCGGCATCGACACCGCGCGCAAGACGGTCGAGGTCGTCGATCTCGACAGCGGCCACCGCAGCACGCACCCGTACGACCGTCTCGTGCTCGCCACCGGGGCTCGGCCTCGCGGCGACGAGGCCACCGGAGCCCTCCCGACGCGGAGCCTGCGGACCGTGGCCGACGCCGATGCGATCGACGCGGCCCTGCGCCCCGGACTGCCGGTCGTCGTCGTGGGCGGCGGGTACACGGGGCTCGAAGCCGTGGAGAACCTCGTCGCCCGGGGCGCCGCGGTCACCCTGGTGCAACGCGGTGCCCAGCTGCTCGCCCCGCTGGATCCGGAGATGGCCGCCCCTCTGGCCGCCGAGGTCCGGCGCCGCGGAGTCGACGTGCGGCTCGGCGTCGAGGTCGTGGCCACGGCCGCGGATTCCGTGACCCTGAGCGACGGCGCCACCCTCCCCGCGGAGTTGCTCGTCGATGCCTCCGGGGTCGTGCCTGAGGCCGGACTCGCCCGCGCTGCGGGGATCGGTCTCGGCGAGACCGGCGGGATCGCCGTCGACGAGGTCTGCCGCACCAGTGCGCCCGACGTCTTCGCGGTCGGCGACGGCGTCGAGAAGGCCGACCTCATCGGCGGCGGTACGGCGCTGGTGACCATGGCCGGTCTCGCCAACCGCCACGGCCGCATGGTGGCCGACGTCATCGCGGGTCGGGAGGCGTCGGCGCACCCCGCCCTCGGCACCGGCATCGTGCAGGTGTTCGGCCTGGCCGCCGCGAAGACCGGATGGAGCGAGAAGCAGCTCCGTGCCGCGGGCCGCGAGTTCTTCGCCGTGCACGTGCATCCGGCGTCGCACGCCGGCTACTACCCGGGCGCGCAGACCCTGTCGATGAAGCTCCTCGCCGACCCGGCCACCGACCGCATCCTCGGGGCGCAGGTCGTGGGTCGTGACGGCGTGGACAAGCGGATCGACGTCATCGCGACGGCGCTGCAGGCCGGCATCACCGCCGCCGGGCTCGCGCACCTCGAGCTCGCGTACGCCCCGCAGTTCGGCTCCGCGAAGGATGCCGTGAACATCCTCGGCTATGTGGCCGAGAACACCCGCAGCGGCACCACGCCGACCCTCCAGTGGGACGAGCTCGACGACGCCCTGCAGGCGGGAGCCGCCCTCATCGACGTGCGCTCCGCGGCCGAGCATGCGAACGGCGCCATCCCCGGCGCGCGGAACATCCCGCTCGACGACCTGCGCGACCGCCTCGACGAACTGCCGGACGGCCCTCTCGTGGTGCACTGCCAGGTCGGCCTGCGCGGTCACATCGCCACCCGGCTGCTGCGGCAGCACGGGCGCGAGGTGCGCAATCTCGACGGCGGGTACCGGACCTGGCGGGACGCGACCGCAGAGTGCTGAGCTCGACGCGTTCACAACTCAGGAGAGCCGGCGCACCTGCGCCCGCCAGGGCCGGAACCGCGGTCTCCGCGCGCCGTACTCCTGAGTTGTGAACGCCGCCCGGCTCAGACGATCCGGGCGGTCGTGCCGCGGACGTTGAGCTCGTACGGCAGGGCGGCGGGCGGCCGTACGGCGTCGGGGTCGGTGAGCTTCGCGAGGACTGCGTCGGCCGCGCGCTCGCCCTGCCCGAGCGGGAACTGGTCGACCGTGGTGAGGCGGAAGAACTCGCCGAGCTCATGACCGTCGATGCCCACGATGGACAGGTCGCCCGGCACCGCGAAGCCGAGGTCGCGGGCGGCGAGGAGCGCCCCGATCGCCATCTCGTCCGAGGCGGCGAATACCGCGGTGGGACGCGGCCCCGGACGCCCGAGGAGCTGTTTCGCGGCGCGGTAGCCACCCTCGACCGTGAAGTCGGCGGGCTCCAGGAACGCGGGGTTCAGGGGGACGTCGGCCTTCGCCAGCGCCCTCTCGAAGCCGAGCCGACGGTTGGTGGGGATGTGGAAGTCGATGTCGAACTCGGGGTTCGCGCCGATGTGGGCGATCTCCGTGTGTCCGAGCCCGAGCAGGTGCTCCGTCGCGAGCTGGGCCACGGCGACGTCGTCGACCGTGAGGGTGTCGAGCTTCGGGTTCGGGCCCCCGATCGCGATCACGGGGAGCCCGAGGTCGAGGAGCTGCTGGGTCTCGTCCTCGTCCAGCTCGATGGACACGGCGATCACGGCGTCCACGCGCTGGCGGCGCAGGAACGTGTCGAAGACGTGGCGGCGCACGTCCTTGTCGGCGGTGATGTTGTAGAGCGTGATGTCGTAGCCCGCCCGCATGAGCGCGGCGGACACCCCGGACAGCACCGTGCTGAAGAACCAGCGGTCGAGGAACGGCACGACGACCCCGATGTTGCGCGTGCGCCCCGACGCGAGACTCGAGGCGCGGGAGGACACGACGTACCCGAGGGAGGCGGCCGCCGCCTGCACGCGCTCCCTGGCCGACTCGGACACGTGCCCGCGGCCGCTCAGCGCGCGGGAGACCGTCGCGGTGGAGACGCCGGCGAGCCGGGCCACCTCGTCGATGCTCGCCATCGTCTGTCCTTCGGATCGGAGACGCCCGCGACACGCCCCGGGAGGAGCGCGCCACGGGCGCACGGGTGTCAGGCCGTGGTGTACCAGACGGCGGTGTCGACGGGGACCTCGGGGCCGTCGAACGGCTGGCTGCGGAGCAGGACGACCGCGCCCTCCGGGAGGTCGAGCGGGGCCGTGCCGAGGTTCGCCAGCACGTGCACCTCGCCGCGGCGGAAGGCGACGGCGTCGGGACCGGCGTCCTCCCACACCAGCGATCCGGTGCCGAATCCGAACTCGCGGCGCCCGGCGAGCAGACGCTTGTACAGGGCGAGGGTCGACGCCGGGTCGACCTCTTCGACATCCCGGGCGTAGGCCGCCCAGTCCGCGGGCTGCGGGAGCCACGAGAGGCCGGTGTCGTTGAAGCCGAAGGCCGGAGCCTCCGCCTCCCACGGCAGCGGCACGCGGCAGCCGTCGCGGCCGTAGCGCTCGCCGTTCGTGCGGAACCACGTCGGGTCCTGGCGGTACTCGTCCGGGATCTCCATGGCCTCGGGCAGCCCGAGCTCCTCGCCCTGGTACAGGTAGGCCGAGCCGGGGAGCGCGAGCATCAGCGTGGTGGCCGCGCGGGCGCGGGCGAGGCCGATGGCGGTGTCGGGCTTGTCCGGAGTGTTCGGGCCGATGCCCTCGCCCTGGGGGTTGTCGATCGTGAGGGCGAGGCGCGTGGCGTGCCGGACGACGTCGTGGTTGGACAGCACCCAGGTGCTCGGGGCGCCGACCGCGCCGAACGCGTCCAGCGACTCGCGGATCACGTCGCCGAGTGCCTTCGCGTCCCACGCCGTCATCAGGTACGGGAAGTTGAAGGTCTGGTGCATCTCGTCCGGACGCACCCAGAGCGCGGTCTCCTTCAGCGTCGGCATCCAGGCCTCGCCGCACAGGGCGCGGTCGCCGTCGTACTCGGCGAGCACCTTGTGCCAGTCCCGGTAGATCTCGTGCACGCCGTCCTGACCCCAGTACGGCACGTTCGACTCGCCGCCGCCCATGGAGTCGGCGTCCGTCGGCGGCGTGTAGTCGGGTAGGCCCTCGGTCTTGATCATGCCGTGGGCCACGTCGACGCGGAAACCGTCGACGCCGCGGTCGAGCCAGAAGCGCAGGATCGAGCGGAACTCCTCCTGCACCTCCTCGTTGTTCCAGTCGAAGTCCGGCTGCGTCGCGTCGAAGATGTGCAGGTACCACTGGCCGGGGGTGCCGTCGGCCTCGGTGACGCGCTGCCACATGCCGCCGCCGAACACCGACTCCCAGTTGTTCGGGGGCAGTTCGCCGTTCTCGCCACGGCCGTCGCGGAAGATGTAGCGCGCGCGCTCCGGGCTGCCCGGGGCGGCCTTGAGCGCCTCTTGGAACCAGGGGTGCTGGTCGGACGAGTGGTTGGGGACGAGGTCGACGATCACGCGGATGCCGCGGGCGTGCGCGGCCTCGAGCATCTCGTCGAAGTCGGCCAGCGTGCCGAACAGCGGGTCGACGTCGCGGTAGTCGGCCACGTCGTAGCCGGCGTCGCGCTGCGGGCTCGTCATGAAGGGGCTGAGCCAGATCGCGTCGACGCCGAGCTCCTGCAGCGCGTCGAGGCGACTCGTGATGCCCGGCAGGTCGCCGATGCCGTCGCCCGAGGCGTCCGCGAAGGAGCGGGGGTAGATCTGGTAGATGACGGCGCTGCGCCACCACTCGGAACCGGGGGCTGCGATCTGTTCGAGCTGTGCCATGCGATCAGGCTACTGCAAACGCTTACAGTCCCGCCACCACAGGTATCGAAACGGTTCGGCGCCCTCTCTCGCCCCTCCCGCCGACCCACCCCTTTCCGTCCGGCCCACCCCCTTGCGGACGGCCGGAAGGGGCCGGAAGGAACGGAAGGGGGTGGGTCGACAGGGGATGAGGGGATGAGGGTCAGGGAGTGGGCATGCCGCCGTTGACGTTCAGGGTCTCGCCGAGCACGTAGCTCGACTCCGGGGAGGCGAGGAAGACGTAGGCGGGAGCGAGCTCGGCGGGCTGACCCATCCGGCCGAGCGGAGTGTCCTGGCCGAACTGCGCGATCTTCTCCTGTGGCTGCCCGTCGCTCGGCTGCAGCGGGGTCCAGATCGGGCCCGGAGCCACGGCGTTCACGCGGATGCCCTTCGGCGCCAGCTGCTGGGCGAGGCCCTTCGTGAACGCGTTGATGGTCGACTTCGTCGAGGCGTAGTCGACGAGGATGTCCGACGGCGAGTAGGCCTGGATCGAGGTCGTGTTGATGATCGTCGAGCCGGCGGGGAGGTGCGGGAGGGCGGCCTTCGTGATCCAGAACATCGCGTACACGTTGGTCTTGAAGGTGTCGTCGAACTGCTCGTCCGTCACATCGGCGAGGGACTCCTGGAAGACCTGCTTGCCGCCGTTGTTGACGAGGATGTCGAGTCCGCCGAGCGCCGCGACGGCCTCGGCCACCAGGGTGCGGCAGTACTCCGGGTCGCGCAGGTCGCCGGGGATCGTGGCGACGGTGGCGCCCGCCTCGCGGAGGATGCCGGCGATGCGGCTCGCGTCCTCCTCCTCTTCCGGGAGGTAGGAGATCGCGACGTCGGCGCCTTCGCGCGCGAACGCGATCGCGGTGGCCGCGCCGATGCCCGAGTCGCCGCCGGTGATGAGCGCCTTGCGGCCGGTCAGCCGTCCCGTGCCGCGGTACGACTCCTCGCCGAGGTCGGCCTTCGGGGTGAGGTCGGCGTCGAGGCCGGGCTCGCGCATGTGCTGCTTCTGCGGCTGGATGTCGGCGTAGAGCTCGACCGGGTTGGTGAAGGTGTACTGGTCGCGGGACATGGGTGTCCTTTCCGGGAGGTCGGGGACGGGAGGACCATCGTGCGCGTCGCCCTCCGGGTCCGGCAAACGCCTTGCACGCATCCGGTCGCTTTGGTACACGCGCATGTGGCCGAAAGACACTTCCCCCGGCGCCTCTTGTCATGACAGGGTTGCGAGCATCCCCCCGTGTCGCTCGCGGCATGTCCCCCGGGGGCCCTGCCGTCGAGAGGTCGTGATGTCCGCTTCCGCCCGCCGATCCGCGCCCTGGGCGGTCGTCGCCGCACTCGTCGTCGGTGCCGTGCTCGCCGGCGCCGCCCCTGCCGTGTCGGACGCGTTCGGCGCCCGTTCGCAGCCCCCGGCGGACCCGGTGAACGACCCCGCCGCCTCGGTGGCGCTCGCGTACGAGTTCCTGGACGCCCGCGTCGACGAGTTCTGCGACGGCGAGGGCCGCTGCCTGCCGCGCAGCTACCAGGGCGGGTTCTTCACCACGCCGTCGTGGGACTTCACCCCCTCCTTCGTGTACGACGACGCCCTCGTCGTGATCGCCTACACGGCCCGCGGTCTGCCGGAAGACCTGCGCCGCGCGCGGGCCGTCGCCGATACCCTCCTCTTCGTGCAGGAGAACGACCCCGTCGGCGATGGCCGCGTCCGCACGTCATACGAGCCGCACGGCATCCGGCAGGGGCGCATGGAGATCACCGGACCCGGCACCTTCACCGGGAACCAGGCCTGGGTGGGCATGGCACTTGCCCGGCTCTTCCACGCCACCGGCGAGACGGCCTACCTCGACGGCGCGGTGCGCATCGCGGAGTGGATCCAGGACAACACCGCCGACATGACGCGGGCGCCCTACGGCTACACCGGCGGGCAGACCGATGCCGGGGTGCCGCTGGAGTGGAAGTCCACCGAGCACAACAGCGACATCGCCGGGTTCTTCACGCAGCTCGCCCAGCTCACGGGCGACGGGGTGTGGGCGGAGCGCGCGGCGGTGGCCGCCGGATTCGTCGCGGCGATGCAGAGCGCCGACGGGCACGTGGACACCGGGACCCTGCTCGACGGCAGCACGATCAACACCCGTCCCATTCCGCTCGACGCGCAGACGTGGAGCCTGCTCGGCACTGGAGATGCCCGATACGGCTCGGCCGTCGACTGGACGCTCGCGCACCTCGTCGCCCAGGACGGCCCGTACCGGGGCCCGTCGATCAGCGACGTGGACGTGTCCAAGGTCTGGTTCGAGGGCAGCGGGCACCTCGCGCTCGCGCTGCAGGAGCGTGCGGCCGCCGGCGACCAGGCTCGTGCGGAGGAGCTGCTGGCCGACATCCGCCTGGTGCAGCGGGACGCACCCAACGGCGACGGCAAGGGGATCGTGGCGACCTCGACCGACGGACTCGACTCCGGCTTCGGCGACCTCTACTACGCGAGCCTGCACACCGGCACGACGGCCTGGTACCTGCTCGCGGCCGTGGGCGACAACCCGTTCCGTCTCCCCTGACCCTCACCTGTCGACCCGGCCCCTTGCGGTCGCCCCGGCCCCTTCCGCGCGCCCGCAACGGGGTGGGACGCACGCAGAGGGGTGGGTCGACGGAGGTGTCAGGCGGCGACGCGGGCCACGGCGGCGATCGCGCTCGTGAAGAAGTCGAGGCCGTCCACGCCGCTGCGCATCGCGATGGCGGTGTCCGGACCGAAACCGGGCTCCGTGGCGTGCTCGGGGTGCGGCATGAGCCCCACGACGTTGCCCGCCTCGTTCGTCAGCCCCGCGATGTCGCGCAGCGAGCCGTTCGGGTTCACGCCGGCGTAGCGGAACGCCACGAGACCCTCGCCCTCGATGCGGTCGAGCGTCTGCTCGTCAGCGATGTAGCCGCCGTCCGCGTTCTTCAGCGGGATCACGATCTCCTGGCCGGTGCGGAAGGCGTTGGTCCAGGCGGTGTCGGAGTTCTCGACCGTGAGCTTCTGGTCGCGGCGCACGAAGTGCTGGTGGTTGTTGCGGATCAGTCCGCCGGGCAGCAGGTGCGCCTCGACGAGCATCTGGAAGCCGTTGCAGATGCCGAGGACGGGCATGCCCTTCGCGGCGGCGTCCTTGACCTCGCTCATGATGGGCGAGAGGGCGGCGATGGCTCCGGCGCGGAGGTAGTCGCCGTAGCTGAACCCGCCGGGGAGGACGAGGGCGTCGACGCCCTCGAGGTCGTGCGAGCCGTGCCACAGGGCGACCGGCTCGGCTCCGGCGATGCGGACGGCGCGCTGCGCGTCGACGTCGTCCAGCGAGCCGGGGAAGGTGACGACGCCGATGCGGACGGTCACTCCGCCACCTCGACGCCCACGACGTCCTCGATCACGGCGTTCGAGAGCACCTCGTCGGCGATGCGGCGGGCCTCGGCGAGGACCTCGTCGGTGACCTCGCCCTCGACGGTGAGCTCGAAGCGCTTGCCGATGCGGACGTCGGTGAAGCCCTCGACGCCCAGGCGGGCGAAGGCGCCGGAGACGGCCTTCCCCTGCGGGTCGAGCAGTTCGGGCTTGGGCATGACGTCGACGACGATGGTGGGCATGACGGCTCCAAGAGTCGCGGGCGGACGGGCGGGTTCAGTCTACCGCCCGCCGATGCTCCGCCGAGACCCCGGCCTCCCGCCCAGACCCCGTCCTGCGCGCGCCGCTACGCCGGGGTGTCGGCGAGGAACCGGGGTCTCGGGTCAGGAGTGGAAGAGTCAGGAGTGGAAGACGGTGTGGAGGTCGCCGATCGCCTCGCGGCCGCCGAGGCCGTCGATCTCGAAGAGCACCGAGATGCCGGCGACGTGGCTGCCGAGACGCTCCACGAGCTGCCGACCGGCGGCCAGGGTGCCTCCGGTGGCGAGCACGTCGTCGATGAGGAGGACGCGGGATCCGGCCGGCAGGTCGTCGTGCATCTCGATGGTCGCCGTGCCGTACTCGAGGGCATAGTCGACGGAGGCGGCGGGGCGGGGGAGCTTGCCGGCCTTGCGGATCGGGATCAGCCCGACCCCTGCGGCGATGGCGGCGGCCCCGGCGAGGATGAAGCCCCGCGCCTCGATGCCGGCCACCACGTCGAACTGCCCCGCGAAGGGCTCGATGATCGCCTCGGTCGTCACGCGGAGGGCCTCGGCGTCGGCGAGGAGCGGCGTGATGTCGCGGAAGATGATGCCGGGCTCCGGGTAGTCCGGGATGCTGCGGATCAGGGATTCGGCGCGGGCGAGGGCAGGGGAGAGGGTGGCTTCGGGCACCGGACAAGGGTACGCCGGTTGCGCGGGAGGGACCTGCAGGCGGTGCTCTTGACATCGTGGGAGCGCTCCCATAGAGTTCACGACAACCTTGTGGGAGCGCTCCCACATTCCCCCACGCACCACCACCCGCACGAACCCACAAAGGAGTGAACCGTGAACTCACGTGCCCGCACCCGGATCCTGACGACAGCCGCCGTGGCATCCGTCTCCGCTCTCGCCCTCGCCGGCTGCTCCGGCAGCACCGGCGGCGACGGCGACACCGGCGGCAGCGCCGACGAGAAGGTCACACTGACCGTGACCACCTTCGGCACCTTCGGCTACGACGACCTCTACAAGGAGTACGAGAAGGCGCACCCGAACGTGACGATCGAGGCGACCAACATCGACACCGGCGGCAACGCCCGCACCGACGCCTTCACCAAGATCGCCGCCGGCTCCGGCCTCAGCGACATCGTCGCGATCGAGGAGGGCTGGCTCGGCGCCATCATGGACGTCTCGGACACCTTCGTCGACCTGCGCGACTACGGCATCGAGGACCGCAAGGACGACTGGGTCGACTGGAAGTACGGCCAGGCGACCGACGCCGAGGGCCGCGTCATCGGCTACGGCACCGACATCGGCCCGAGCGGCATCTGCTACAACGGCGCCGCGTTCGAGGCGGCCGGCCTGCCCAGCGACCGCGAGTCCGTCGCCGAGCTGCTGAACGGCGACTGGGAGAACTACTTCCAGGTGGGCGCCGACTACACGGCCAAGACCGGCAAGGCCTGGTACGACCACTCCGGCTTCGTCTGGAACGCCATGGTGAACCAGCTCGACGAGGGCTACTACACCGCCGACGGCGAGCTGAACGTCGAGGGCAACGACGAGCTCCAGGAGCGCTTCGAGCTCCTCGGCGCCGCGACCGAGGGCGGCCAGTCCGCGGCGCAGACCGCATGGGACTGGAACGGCGGCAAGTCGTTCGTCGACGGCACCTTCGCCACCTTCGTCTGCCCCGGCTGGATGCTCGGCGTCGTGCAGGGACAGGTCGAGGCCGGCGGCGGAGACGCGTCGACGGGCTGGGACTTCGCCGATGTGTTCCCCGGTGGTGCGGCCAACTGGGGCGGCGCGTTCCTCTCCATCCCGGAGTCGTCGGAGCACAAGGAGGCCGCGGCCGAGCTCGCCGACTGGCTGACGCAGCCCGAGCAGCAGGTGAAGCAGTCCGCCGCCGCGGGCAACTTCCCGTCGACCATCACGGCGCAGGAGTCCCTCGCCGAGGAGGCCACGCCCAACGAGTTCTTCAACGACGCGCCGACCGGTGCCATCCTCGCGGAGCGTGCCAAGGGCGTCGTCGCGCAGTTCAAGGGCGCCGATGACTCGGTGATCCAGGAGAACGTCTTCGGGCCGGCGCTGAGCGCGCTCGACCGCGGCGAGACCGACACGCAGGGCGCCTGGGACCAGGCGATCGGCCTCCTGAACGACCTCGTCGGCTGATCATCTCGCTTCGACAGGCTCAGCGCCCCAGTGTGGACGCTCAGCGCCCCAGAGTGGACGCTCAGCGCCCCGAGTGGGTGGCTGAGCCTGTCGAAGCCCGGCTAAGGACACGCCCATGACCCTCACCGCTCCGCCGGCGGAGCCGCAGGCCGCCGCCCCCGCCGCGGCGGACGCTCCGCCGCGACGCTCCTGGCGCACCCGCGCCTCCCGTTTCGACCACCGCGCCTCGCCGTACTTCTACATCTCCCCGTTCTTCCTCCTCTTCGGGCTCATCGGCCTCTTCCCGCTGCTGTACACGGTGTGGGTCGCGGTGCACGAGTGGGATCTGCTGAAGGGTGAGGGGCCGTTCGTCGGCTTCGGCAACTTCGCGGCGATCCTCGGCGACGGCATGTTCTGGAACTCCATCCGGAACACGCTGAGCATCTTCCTGCTCTCCGCCATCCCGCAACTCGCCGTCGCCCTGGTGATCGCGTACCTGCTGGACCGCGGACTGCGGACGCCGACGTTCTGGCGGATGAGCGTCCTCATCCCGTTCGTGGTCACCCCGGTGGCCGTGGCGATCATCTTCTCCAGCATCTTCAACGAGGCGGACGGGCTGGCCAACAACCTCCTCAACCTCGTCGGCATCGCCGATCAGCAGTGGAAGCACGACACGTTCCTGTCGCACATCGCGATCGCCGTCATGGTGAACTTCCGTTGGACCGGCTACAACGCCCTCATCCTCCTCGCCGCGATGCAGGCCGTGCCGCGCGACCTCTACGAATCGGCCGCGCTCGACGGTGCCGGGGCGGTGCGGCGGTTCTTCGCCATCACGATCCCCACCATCCGTCCCACGCTGATCTTCGTCATTATCACCGCGACCATCGGCGGCCTGCAGATCTTCGCCGAACCGCGTCTGTTCGACGTCTCCACCGCGGGCGGCATCGGCGGCAGCGACCGGCAGTTCCAGACGACCGTGCTGTTCCTCTGGGAGCTGGCGTTCTTCCGTCGGAACCTGGGCGAGGCCTCGGCCGTCGCGATCCTCCTCTTCCTGCTGATCGTCGCGATCGGCCTCATCAACTTCCTGATCTCCCGGCGCATCGCCACCGGAGACGCCCCGAAGAACCGCGCGGCCCGGCGCCGCATCCGCCCGACCGGGAAGGAGGAGGCGCGATGACCGCCACCCAGGCCCTCAGCGTGCCGGAGCGCATCCGCCGCCGGCGCGGCACCGCGAGCGGGAGCGCCGGTCTCGGCAGCCGCCCCGGCTTCCTCACCTACGGGCTCCTCGCGGCCTTCGTCATCGGGGGCGCCTACCCGCTGTGGTGGTCGTTCGTCGTCGCGAGCGGGACGAACGCGACCCGCGGCGAGACCCTGCCCCTCATCCCCGGCGGCAACTTCCTCGCGAACGCGGCGAAGGTGTTCGATGCGATCCCGTTCTGGCTCGCTCTGGGCAACTCGTTCCTCATCTCGACGATCATCACGATCTCCGTCGTCACGTTCTCGACCCTCGCCGGCTACGCGTTCGCGAAGCTCCGCTTCCGCGGGCGGGACGGCCTCATGGTGTTCGTGATCGCGACCATGGCCATCCCCACGCAGCTCGGCATCATCCCGCTGTTCATGCTGATGCGCGAACTCGGCTGGACGGGGACGATCGGTGCGGTGATCGTGCCGACCCTCGTCACGGCTTTCGGGGTGTTCTTCATGCGGCAGTACCTCGTGGACGTGATCCCGGACGAGCTCATCGAGGCCGCCAGGGTCGACGGCGCGAACCAGTTCCGCACCTTCCTCACCGTCGGGGTGCCCGCGGCGCGGCCCGCCATGGCGATCCTCGGACTGTTCACGTTCATGACCGCCTGGACCGACTACCTCTGGCCCCTGATCGTGCTCTCCCCCCAGAACCCGACGCTGCAGACGGCGCTCAGCCAGCTGCAGTCCGGCTACTACATCGACTACTCGATCGTGCTCACCGGCGCGGTGCTCGCGACCCTTCCGCTCCTCGTGCTCTTCGTGATCGCGGGGCGGCAGCTGGTCAGTGGCATCATGGCGGGCGCGGTGAAAGGATGACCCCTATGACGCGTGCCTTCCCCTCGGACTTCCTCTTCGGCGCGGCGACCGCGGCCTACCAGATCGAGGGTGCCGCCTTCGAGGACGGACGGACGGCATCCATCTGGGACGCGTTCTGCCGGGTGCCGGGGGCCGTGGTCGGCGGCGACGACGGGGATGTGGCGTGCGACCACTACCACCGGTATCCGCAGGACGTGGCGCTGATGAAGGAGCTCGGACTCCAGACGTACCGCTTCTCCACCTCGTGGTCGCGGGTGCGCCCCGACGGCGGGGCGGTCAACCAGGTGGGGGTCGACTTCTACAGCCGCCTCGTCGACGAGCTCCTCGCGGCCGACATCCTGCCCTGGCTCACGCTGTACCACTGGGACATGCCGCAGGCCCTGCAGGAGGTCGGCGGCTGGACGAACCGCGACTCCGTCGAGCGCTTCCTGGAGTACGCGGGCACCATGCACGACGCCCTCGGCGACCGCGTGAACGTGTGGACGACGCTCAACGAGCCGTGGTGCTCGTCCTTCCTCTCCTACACCGGTGGCGAGCACGCGCCAGGGCACACCAGCGTCGCCGAGGGGCTGCTGGCCTCGCACCACCTGCTGCTCGCGCATGGTGCGACGGTGCGGGAGCTCCGCGGCCGCGACGCCTCCCTCAACCTCGGCATCACGCTGAACCACACGGTGGCCGATCCCGCCGACCCGCAGAACCCCGCAGATGTCGACGCGGCTCGGCGGCTGGACGGCCAGTTCAACCGGTGGTTCCTCGACCCCATCTACCGGGGCGCCTACCCCGCCGACACCGTGGAGGACATCCGCGCGGTGGACCCCGAGGCCGTGGCACGGTTCGAGGCGGCGGTGCACGAGGGCGACCTCGACACCATCGCCCAGCCCATCGACACGCAGGGCGTGAACTATTACCACGGCGACCTCGTGTCCGGCACGGGGCCCGAGGACGCGGCGGTGTCCAGCGGCCCGGAGACGGCGCACGCGACGCGGAGCCCGTATCCCTCGCACGAGGGCATCCACTCGGTCGAGCGCGGACTGCCCCGCACGGCCCAGGGGTGGGAGGTCCAGCCGGAGGGACTCACGCGACTCCTGCAGCGGCTCTGGACCGAGTACGCCGAGCCCGCGGGCGTGGTGCTCTCGGTGACCGAGAACGGCGCGGCCTACGACGACACCGTCGTGGGGGAGGACGGGGAGACCCGGGTGCCCGACGCCGACCGCACCGCATTCCTGCGCGCGCACCTCGACGCCGTGCTGGACGCCAGGGACAGTGGCGTGGACGTCCGCGGCTACTTCTACTGGTCCCTGTTCGACAACTTCGAGTGGGCCTGGGGCTACGACAAGCGTTTCGGGATCGTCCGCGTGGACTACGACACCCAGGAGCGGACGGTCAAGGACTCCGGCCGCGAGTACGCCCGCATCATCGCCGCGCGTTCCCTCTGACCCTTCGAATCGCCTGAATGGCTCCATCCGCGGCCGAAATGGGACCAATCGGGCGACTCGAAGCGGGGATTTTCACGGCCTGGCTCCGGGTGGATGAGAATGGGGCGATGGAAGAGAGCATGCGGTGATGTCGCCCAGGGCGACCATCGAGGAGGTCGCGGCCGCTGCCGGCGTGTCCCGGTCGACCGTGTCGCGGGTCGTCAACGGGTCGACGGCGGTCAGCCCGGAAGCGCTCGCCGCCGTGCGCGCCGCGATCGACGAGCTCAACTACGTGCCGAACCGGGCCGCGCGCTCGCTCGCCTCCCGGCAGACGCACGCGATCGCCCTTATCGTCCCCGAGGACACGACGCGCTTCTTCGGCGACCCGTTCTTCGCGGCGATCGTTGCCGGCATCACCGGCGCCCTCCGCAGCTCCGACTACCTGCTGAACCTCCTGATCGCCAGCGACGACCCCGGCGACAAGATGACGAGCTTCGTGCGCAACGGCGGCGTCGACGGCGCGCTGATTGTGTCGCACCACACGAGCGACGCGTTCGTCGACCGGATCGCCGATGCCGTGCCCGTCGTCTACGGCGGCCGTCCGGTGCGCCGGGCCGAGGGCGACTACGTGGTCGACGTCGACAACGTCGCCGGAGCACGCGCGGCCACGCAGCGCCTCGTCGACATCGGACGCACCCGCATCGCCACGATCACCGGGCCCCTCACGATGCCGTCGTCGACCGACCGCGTGCAGGGTTTCCGCGCCGCGCTGACCGCTGCCGGCCTGGCACCCGTCGCCGAGGAGGAAGGCGACTACAGCGAGGCGAGCGGTGCCGACGCCGCCCGCCGCCTGCTCGCGGGAGGGCGGCCCGACGCGATCTTCGTCGCCAGCGACCTCATGGCCCGCGGAGCGCTCACGGCGCTGCGGGGTGCCGGGGTGCGGGTGCCCGAGGACATCGCGCTCGTGGGGTTCGACGACTCGTCGGTGGCCCTCACCACCGATCCGCCCCTGACGACGATGCGCCAGCCGATGTACGCCCAGGGCGAGGCGATGACGGAGGTGCTGCTCTCCCGGCTCGCGGGGGAAGACCCGCCACGCACGACCATCCTGCCGACGGAGCTCGTCGTCCGCGGGTCCGCCTGAGCAGCTCCGACCACGGGCACGGGTGAGGCCCGATCGCGGACGACCGGGCCTCGAGGGTGCCGCACAGCGGCGACGAGGGCGTCAGTTCCCGTAGAGCGAGACGACGCCGCTGCGGTCGACGCTGGTCATCGACAGATCGGCCGAGCTGCCGTTGCACTGCGGGTAGTGCATGATCGACGACGAGTCGTACGGCGTGAGCGGACGCCAGTTGTTGTCCTCGAAGCAGGTGCCCGCCTCCGGGCGGGTGTGCTCGTGGCGGAAGCCGAGCACGTGGCCGAGCTCATGGCCGAGCACGTTCGTCGGGGTCCACGCTCCGGCGCTCCAGATCGAGTCGTCGATGAGGACGTTCTGCTGCCGGGCCGGCGTGCTGGGGAAGAAGGCGCGGGCGATGTACTGCGTCGTGGCCACGGGCTCGACGGAGAAGACGACGGCGTTGTTCCGCGTGGTGCAGTTGGCGTCGGCGCTGCTCACGTAGCGGAAGTCGACCTTCGACGACGCGGACTCCCAGAGCGCCGCGCCGCCCTCCATGGCCCGGACGACGTCGGCGTGCCGGCTGCCGAACTTCGTGCTCACGCAGTAGGTGAGGTTGGCCGCCTGCGAGGCCGACCACTTGTCGTCGATGTTGTTGACCGTGTTGACGATGAGGCCGTCGTTGCGGGTCTCGGGCCCGATCAGCCGGTCGTAGAACGCGCGCAGCTCCTTCTTGCCCGAGATCACCTCGTCGCCGTTGACGACGTAGGCGCCGTCGACGTCCCGATAGGTCGACGCGGCGAACTCCTGGTACGAGGGCGCAGAGTCGTCGGGGGACGCGGCCGTGGCGGGGATGACCGCGCTGAGGCTGAGCGCGGCCGCCGCGGTGGCGGCGAGCGCGAGTTTTCTGGTGAATCGCATGGAAGATCCTCTTCGATCTGAGCGGTGCCGCGCGTCCGGTGGGCGTGCGGTCTCCGGTCCGGACGATGAGCATCGCTGCCACCGAGGGGCCGAAGCCCGCTCACGCTAACGTCGCCGTTTCGACGGGGTCAAGGCGCGACACGGCCCGTCGCGCGCTTTCTGCACTCAGGTCAGAAACCGTCCCCACCGGTCGCCGTCGAACGTGCCGTCACCGCTCGGCCGGACGTCGGCACCGGTGATCGACGACCGGGCCTGGTCGTCGGTCCGTCGTCGTAGGCCGGACGTCGAGGATGGCCACGGACGCGTCTCCGCCACCCCCTCCATCGGCGTGAGACGCGTCCGTGGCCTGCTGCGGCGAGCCCCCGCGCCGCGAGTGCTCGCACCCTCCATAGGTTGAACGAGCATTCAGTGATTAATCTATCCCGAGACGGCCCGTGAGGGAATTCCGCCGGACGACCCGGGAGGTGGACACCGCATGGCGCGATCGGATGCGCAGAACCGTCTGGCGCGCGAGCGTGCCAGGGAGACCATCCTCCAGGCGGCGATCGAGGTGTTCAGCGAACGCGGCGTCGCCGGGGCGGGCATCGCCGAGATCACGCGGCGCGCCGGCGTCGCCCAGGGGCTGGTGAACTACCACTTCGGCGGGAAGGACCAGCTCATCGCCGCGGTGATCGACCGGTGGTTCGAGACGGTGCTGGGGTTCGCGCAGGTGCAGGGGACGCCCGACGAGATGCTCGCCGCGATCATCGACGGGGCGATCGGGGCGACGGCCTTCGCGATGCCGCTGCAGCGTGCGGTGCTCGCCATGCAGCAGCAGCCGCTGACACATCGGCTGTTCGCGGAGTCGGAGCAGCGCTACGCCGACGGCGCGACGGCCGCGGAGGATGCCGTGCGCGCCGTCTTCCGTGCCCGAGGCGCCGAAGACCCGGCCCTGGAGGAGGTCATGCTCCGCAGCACCCTGGAGGGGGTGTTCGTGAAGTACTGCGTCTTCGGCGACACCTACCCGCTCGAGGACGCGCGGCGCTGGCTGCACCGCCGGTACGGCCTCCCGGAGCCGACCGCCGCCCTCCCGGGTGTGCCGACACCGCACGAGGGCGAACCCCGACCGCGGGCAACGGCGGCGCTGCGGACCGAAGCGACCTGAGCCGCAGCGCTCAGTCGAGCTGCATGCGCGCGAACGCCCCGAGCACGACCCGCTCCGACTGCACGAGGTACCGCTCCAACTCGGCGGCCCCGGCCTCCGCGCCCCGGGTGAGGAAGGTGTCGAGGACGGCGCGGTTCTTCCGGACGAACGGCTCGTGCAGGGCGCGGGGGTCGTCGATCTTCAGGAACGCGAGCCGCAGCTCCGCCGCGACGTTCCGGTAGGTGCGGGCGAGACGAGGGCTGTCGGCGAGGTCGACGAGGGCGACGTGGAACGCCATGTTCGCGCTGCCGACCGCGCGCCAGGCGGAGGCGTCGTCTGCCGAGACGCCGGCGACGGCGGCCTCGGCCGCGGCGACCGCGTCGGTCATGCGCTGCACGGCGGGATGCTCGGGCTCGGACTGCCGGAGAGCCGTGCACTCGATGACCCGGCGAGCCCGGTAGATGTCGATGACGTCGGCGATCGAGGGTGAGGCCACCGAGACGCCGCGGTGCGGGATGTGCGCGACGAGTCCCTGCTCCGCGAGCACCCGGAACGCCTCGCGCAGGGTGTTGCGCGACACGTCGAAGCTCTCGGCGAGCGATGACTCCGAAAGCCGCGAGCCCGGGGCGACGTCGCCGTCGATGATGCGCTGACGGAGCACGTCGGCGAGCGGGCCCTGCTGGTTCATGCCTTCATCGTAGGGGCGGTCGGCGCGGAAGATCGTGCCGATGATCACACGAAAGCAACCGCGCTGTAGCACGACGGAAACATGATTGTTGAACAATCGGGTTCTCTCCGTTCTACACTGGGGGTCACCCGACACCCACCAACGACGATGGGACCCCCCTATGTCCGAGCAGTCCGCCCCCGCCCTCACCCCCGAGGACGAAGCCCGCGCCGCCCACGCGAAGAAGCGCGCCGGCCGCAGTGCCGTCATCGGCGCCATCTTCCTCATGGCGACGAGCGCCATCGGTCCGGGCTTCATCACCCAGACCGCGACGTTCACCGCTCAGATGGGGGCCGCGTTCGCGTTCGCCATCCTCGTGTCGATCCTCGTCGACATCGCGGTGCAGCTGAACATCTGGCGCATGATCACCTCGTCCGGCAAGCGCGCCGGCGAGCTCGCCAACAGCGCCATCCCCTACTCCGGCCACGTCATCGCCGTCCTCGTCGTCATCGGCGGGCTCGCGTTCAACATCGGCAACATCGCCGGTGGCGGCCTGGGGCTGAACGCCCTCCTCGGCATCGATCCGAAGCTCGGCGGCGCGCTCACGGCGGCCCTCGCGATCGTCATCTTCCTCGTGAAGAAGGCCGGCAAGGTGATGGACGTCGTCCTCATCATCCTCGGCGTCGGCATGATCGTGATGACCCTCGTCGTCGCCCTCATCGCCCAGCCGCCCATCGGCGACGCGCTGCGGCAGACCTTCGTGCCCGACCAGCTCAACTTCGCCACCATCACGACGATCGTCGGCGGCACGGTCGGCGGCTACATCACCTACTCCGGCGCCCACCGCTACCTCGACTCCGGCCACGTGGGCCCGCAGTACGCGAAGCCCGTCATGCGCGCCGCCGCCAACGGCATCCTGGTCACCGGCATCATGCGCTACGTGCTGTTCCTCGCGATCCTCGGCGTGGTGGCCTCCGGCGTGGCGCTCGACCTCTCCTCGCAGGCCGCCAACCCGGCCGGGCAGGCGTTCGGTGCGGTGCTCGGCGACGCCGGTCTGCGGATCTTCGGCGCGATCTTCTGGGCCGCCGCGATCAGCTCGGTCATCGGCGCCGCGTACACCTCGGCGACCTTCCTCTCGACGTTCACCGCCAAGCTCCGCGGGGGCTGGCCGCTGCAGCTCGCCACCGTCGCGTTCATCGTCGTGTCGCTGGCGGTCTACCTGGCGATCGGCACCGCCCCGGCCGCGATCCTCGTCTTCGTCGGCGGCTTCAACGGCCTGATCCTCCCCATCGGCCTGACGGTGTTCATGTACATCGGCTGGTTCCGCCGCGATCTGCTCGGCGACCGGAAGTACCCGATGTGGCTGCTCATCGCGGGCACCGTCGTGACCGCCCTCACCTGGTACATGGGCGCCGTCTCGATCGGCCCCATCTTCGCCTTCCTCGGAATCGGAGCGTGACATGGCGACCATCGACCTGAACTCGGACCTCGGCGAGAACGTCCCCGACCGGATCGTCAGCGACGACGCGAGCATGCTCGAGATCGTCACCAGCGCGAACGTGTCGTGCGGGTTCCACGCGGGCAGCCCGAAGGGCATCCGGGAGACCCTGGCCGCGGCCGTCGCCGGCGGCGTCGTGATCGGCGCCCACCCCGGGTACCGCGACTACGAGAACTTCGGGCGCACGAAGGTCGACATCGACTCGGCCACGCTGCAGGCGCACGTGGAGTACCAGCTCGGTGCGCTCCTCGGGCTCACCGCGGCGGTCGGCGGGCGGGTCTCCTACGTCAAGCCGCACGGGGCGCTCTACAACACCATCGCCCGCGACGAGCGGCAGTCGAAGGATGTCGTGGCGGCCATCAAGGCGATCGACCCCTCGCTCGTGCTGCTCGGCCTCGCCGGCGGCGTCGTGCTCGACGTCGCCGAACGGGCCGGACTCGCGGTCGCGGCGGAGGCCTTCGCCGATCGCGCGTACCAGCCGGACGGTCAGCTCGTCTCGCGAACCGAGGAGGGGGCCGTGCTGCACGACCCCACCGCGGTGGCCGAGCGGATGGTGCGCCTGGCCGCGGACGGCGTGATCCGGGCGATCGACGGCACCGACGTGGCCGTGTCCGCGCAATCGATCTGCGTGCACGGCGACAGCCCGGGCTCGGTGGCGATGGCCGCGGAGACGAAGCGCCTGCTGCAGGCGGAGGGCATCACCATCGCCCCGTTCACCGGAGCCTGACATGACCGTGCTCGCGACTCCCACCCAGCTCGCCGACGCCCGCGCCGCCCGTGCGGCGCACCGGGCCGGCCACTCCGCGCCGACCAGCGGCGTCGCCCCGGGGCTCACCCAGGCGAACCTCATCGCGGTGCCCGCGGACTGGGCCTTCGAGACCCTCCTCTACGCGCAGCGCAACCCGAAGCCCTGCCCCGTCCTCGAGGTGATCGAGCAGGGGGAGGTGGAGTCGCGGCTCGCGCCGGGCAGCGACATCCGGACCGACATCGGGCGGTACCGCATCTGGCGGGACGGCGCGCTCGTCGAGGAGGTGTCCGACGCGACGGCGGCGTGGGACGAGCATCCCGACCTCGTCGCCTTCCTCATCGGCTGCAGCTTCACGTTCGAGACGGGGCTCGTCGAGGCAGGGATCCCGATCCGTCATCAGGAGCTCGGGCGCAACGTCCCGATGTACCGCACGGCGGTGGACTGCACCCCGGCCGGACGGCTGCGCGGCGAGATGGTGGTCTCGATGCGACCGATCCCCGCGGACCGCGTGGCCGATGCCGTGCAGATCTCCGGGCGCACCCCGGCGGTGCACGGCGCGCCCGTGCACGTCGGCGACCCTGCCGCCCTCGGCATCGCGGACGTGATGGTGCCCGACTTCGGCGACGCCCCCGAGATCCGCCCCGGCGAGATCCCGGTGTTCTGGGCGTGCGGCGTGACCCCGCAGGCGGCGATCATGGCGTCGAAGCCGCCGTTCGCCGTCACCCACGCCCCGGGCTACATGTTCGTCACCGATGTCCCGGATGCGGAGTACCGGGTCTGATGCGCATCCTCACGGCCTCCGACAGCGCGCTGCTCGTCGAGGCGGACGACCTCGAGCAGGCCATGCGGCTGAACCTCGCATGGAGCGACGCACCCGGCGTGCTCGAGCGCATCCCCGGCGCCCGCACGGTGCTCGTGCGCTTCGATCCGCACCGCACCTCCGCCGCCGCGCTGGCCGAGGCGCTGGCCTCGACGGAGGTCGACGCCGCGGCGCTGCCCGATGCGGGCGAGGTCACCATCCCGGTCCGCTACGACGGGGAGGATCTGGACGAGGCGGCCGCGCTCCTCGACGTCTCGGCGGAGGAGCTGGTGGCCCGTCACCTCGCCGCCGACTGGCGCGTGGCCTTCTCCGGCTTCGCTCCCGGCTTCGGCTATGCCGTGAGCGGTGACCCCCTCTTCGACGTGCCGCGGCGGTCGTCGCCCCGCACCCGGGTGCCCGCCGGCTCCGTCGCGCTCGCCGGGGCGTTCAGCGGCGTGTATCCGCGGGAGAGCCCCGGCGGCTGGCAGCTCATCGGCCGGACCGCCCTGGAGATGTGGGACATCGACCGCGACCCGCCGGCTCTGCTCGCCCCGGGCCGCCGCGTGCGCTTCGTGCGTGCGGAGCGGGAGTCGGTCGCGGCGTCGCCGGCATCGGCCGACGCGACGCGGGTGGCCCGTCGCGGGGACGGTCCGGCGGTCGAGGTCGTGCGATCCTCGCTGCAGCTCCTCGTGCAGGACGCGGGTCGCCCCGGCTTCGCGGCGCTGGGTGTCTCGGCCTCCGGCGTCGCCGACCGCGTCGCGATGCGCGCGGCGAACCGGGCCGTGGGCAACTCGCCGACGGCGGCCGTGCTGGAGAGCGTCGGCGGGGTCGCCCTGCGCTTCCACGGCGCGGGCGCGGCCGCCGTCACCGGGGCCACGGGCTCGCTCACGCTCACCGACGCCGACGGCATCGAGCGCACGCTCCTCCCCGGGGTGCCGTTCGCGACCGTCGACGGTGACGAACTCACCCTGGGCCATCCCGAGCGCGGTCTCCGGTCCGTGATCGCCGTCCGCGGCGGCTTCGCTCCGGCGGCGGCGCTCGACAGCCGCGCGACCGACACGCTCGCCGGGCTGGGGCCCGCGCCGCTGGCCGCCGGCGATCTCCTTCCGATCGGGGATGCCGCCGTGGCCGCCGTCGAGCCGGACCCGGTGCCGCGCGCACTTCCCGCAGCCGGGGAGCTGGTCGCGCTGGAGATCACGCTCGGCCCGCGCGACGACTGGTTCACGCCCGCCGGCGTCGAGGCGCTCACCGCGCAGGAGTGGACGGTCACGCCGCGCTCCGACCGGGTGGGCATCCGGCTGCACGGCGACGTGCCCCTGGAACGGGCGGTCGGCGGCGAGCTGCCGAGCGAAGGTGCCGTGACCGGGGCCATCCAGGTGCCGCCGGACGGTCAGCCCGTGCTCTTCCTCCCCGATCATCCGCTCACCGGCGGCTATCCCATCATCGGTGCCCTCACCGATCGCAGCCTCGACCTCGCCGCTCAGCTCCCGCCGGGCGTGCGGGTGCGCTTCACCGTCAAGGAGACCTCATGACCTCTGTGCTGATCGCCAACCGCGGCGAGATCGCGGTCCGCGTGATCCGCGCGTGCGCCGAGGCCGGCTACACGTCGGTCGCCGTCTACGCCGATCAGGACGCGGATGCCCTGCACGTGCGACTCGCGGACGAGGCGATCGGCCTCGGCGGCGACACCGCGGCGACGACGTACCTGTCGGTCGAGGCGCTGATCGACGCGGCCCGCCGCAGCGGCGCCGACGCCGTGCACCCGGGCTACGGCTTCCTCTCCGAGAGCGCCGCGTTCGCGCGCGCCGTCGAGGACGCCGGACTCGTCTGGATCGGACCCTCGCCGGAGAGCATCGACGCGCTGGGCGACAAGATGACCGCGCGCAGGATCGCGCAGCGCGTGGGGGCTCCGCTCGCCGCGGGCACGGATCAGCCGCTGTCCGGGCCGCAGGAGGCGGTGGCGTTCGCCGAGGAGCACGGCCTGCCCATCGCGATCAAGGCCGCGTTCGGTGGGGGAGGTCGAGGGCTCAAGGTCGTCCGCGAGCTGGCCGAGGTCGCCGACGCGTTCGACGCGGCCACCCGCGAGGCGACCGCCGCGTTCGGTCGCGGGGAGTGCTTCGTGGAGCGCTTCCTGGAGAGCCCGCGGCACATCGAGGTGCAGGTGCTCGGCGACGGGCGCGGCGGCGTGGTCGTCGTGGGCGACCGCGACTGCTCGATGCAGCGCCGCAACCAGAAGCTCATCGAGGAGGCGCCCGCGCCCGGTCTCACGGAGGCGCAGCGGGCGGCTTTCCATGACGCGGCGCGGGCGATCTGCGCCGAGGTGCAGTACCGCGGCGCCGGCACGGTCGAGTTCCTCCTCGCCGCGGACGGCACGATCTCGTTCCTCGAGGTGAACACCCGGCTGCAGGTCGAGCACCCCGTGACCGAGGAGGTCACCGGGACCGACCTCGTCCGCGAGCAGTTCCGCATCGCTTTCGGCGAGGGGCCGTCGTTCACCGAGACCCCGGCGCCGACCGGGCATGCGTTCGAGTTCCGCATCAACGCCGAGGACCCCGGCCGCGGGTTCCTGCCCAGCCCCGGACGGGTGGACAGCCTGCGCATCCCCGGTGGACCCGGCGTGCGGTGGGACAGCGGCATCGAGGCCGGAGACACCGTGCAGCCCGCGTTCGACTCGATGATCGCGAAGCTCATCGTGCACGCGGACACCCGTGACGCGGCTCTCGTGCGGGCGCGTCGGGCGCTGCGCGAGCTCGCCGTCGAGGGTCCGGCGACCGTGATCCCGTTCGACCTCCGCGCCATCGACGACCCCGCGTTCGCGACCGCGACCTTCGCCGTGCACACCCAGTGGATCGAGACCGTGCTGCTCCCCGTGCTGGAGGCGCAGCCGCGCCCCGCCGTGGCCCCGGTCTCCGGGCTGCAGCGGTTCCCGGTGGAGATCGACGGCCGCCGCGTGATGCTCGGTCTGCCCGCGGAGCTGCTGGCGGGCATCGGTCGTCCGGCGGGAGAGGTCGCAGCAGCCGTGCCGGCGGCGGATCCCTCCGAGCTCCGGGCCCCCGCGCCGGGCACACTCGTCCGCTGGCTCGTCGACGACGGGGCCGTGGTCGCCGAGGGAGACCCGGTGGCTGTGCTCGACGCGATGAAGATGGAGACCACGGTCACCGCGCACCGCGCCGGCACCCTCACCCCGCGCGCCGACACCGGCGCGACCCTCTCCGCCGACGCCCTCCTCGCCACGATCGCCTGACCCCCGTCTCGTCCCCGTCCCCGCCCGCGCCCCCCGCC